>NZ_JBQHTK010000015.1:0-71014 GCF_052065755.1 Bariatricus sp. HCP28S3_D3
CTGATTATATTATACCACATCCGGCACCTTAGAACAAGTGTTCTCTTATATTTTTTGCAATTCATCTCGCCACCTAAAGAGGTGGGAGAATTCTTGCTATATCTTGTTAAAGGAAGATTCTTTATTTGTCATTGAACTTGTCGTTTAAAAGTTATTGTTTTATCACGATTTTCGATTGTTTAACAAACCGCATAAAATCAAAGTTTCTTCACATTTTCATATTATCATAATTTATCTTTGTCCATGCAATCTTGGACAAATCTTGGGCAGAAAACACATAGAAAAAGGGCAGCTATTGACTGCTGCCATCTTCGCCGCCTGGATACGTTTCTCATTGAGCTCTGCCACTTTTGCGCTTAACCATGCTCTATGAAGGCATTCTGCAAAGCTCAGATCGGCGAACTTGCGGAAGATCTCCCACGCCTTCAGCATGATTTTTCTTAAGTCAAATTTCTTCATCATGTATGCCACCTTTCCATAATTTAGAATCGGATTGGACTGCCCTCGGATCATCTTCGTTCCTATTGCCCGCCAGGCTCAAAGGGATATGGTTCCGAGTATCGGACACTTTCGGCAATCACGGCCTTTCACCGTTTCTTCCGGCTGTCCCGTTCCTTATCTTTGATTATATTATACTATGTGGACACACATATTTACATCTGTTATAATATTATTGTAAGGTGGAGAAGGAGCACCCTAATTTAGGGCCCCCATTTATGCATTGAAGGAGAATTGAAAATGACAGAAGAAAGAAAGAATACATATAAAGGTCAAACCGATGCACGCAGACGCGCAACAGCTAAATATCTCAAAGAAACCGTTGAAGATATCCGGATTCGTGTACCAAAGGGACAGAAAGCCGTGATAAAAGCACACGCTGATCGGCAGCAGGAGAGCATGAACCAATTTGTTATCCGGGCGATAAATGAGACTATGGAGCGCGATGCAACCGAATAAGATCACCATTCTCGACCATATTCCCGTTTCGGGAACCTGCGCAATTTTGTGTTCAGTCCTTGCGTACTGCTGCCATCTTGTAAATCTTTGTATAGTATTACATAAATGCACTCTCTTTCCGATACCGCGGCATTACAAAAAAAGAGCTATTTGATTTTCTTTACAAATCAAATAGCTCTTTTAATGATATTCTAGAAGTTTCACTGTATAACCCCTCTTTCTATTGATTTTGTCCAATTCAAATTATCTATTTCATTGGACCTACCTCCTGTTTTTTGAAGTTGTCTCTTCTTTTCTTTTGTTAAGTTTATATTATCACTCTTCTATGATTATGTCAATATATTTTCCAAATATTTTTTAAGTAAAATAAAATTTTCTGATTTTATGCAGCAAGATAAAGAGTCTTTTCATTTCCCGCCGCCTCACATTGTTCAAAAAAAATCTTGACGCAGTTTTTGAAACTATGTGTTCTATTATTAGTGTTCTGTTTTGAGACAGAATAAGCAATTACACCTGAAAGGAGATTTCCTATGGTTCCAATTATTCTTGTTGCAGAGACCGGTTCTGATCTGACCCCTGAACTTGCCACTCAGTATGACATACAACTCGTTCCCATGCATGTTGCTTTTGACTCAGAAACACTTGACGACGGTTCTTTTCCGGTTCAGAAGATCTGCGATTACTATCATGACACCAGAAAACTTCCAAGAACCAGCGGAAGCTCCCCTGAGGATTTCATAAATATATTTGATGAAATTCACAACATCAATCCGACAGCGCAGATTCTTTATCTGGCTTATTCCGCAGCAACCACCTGCTCTTATCAAAGTGCAATGCTTGCCGCAGAAGACAGAGACTATGTCACCGCCATCGACACCAAACAGGTCTCTGTAGGACAGGCAGCCATTGTTATAGAAATGCCAAACTCCTGAAAAAGAATCCCGAATTATCCATCCATGAAGTGTTGGCGGCCGCTAATGACTTGATTGCACGCGCGAAAATGTGTTTTCTTCCTGATAATCTGGAATTTCTTCGTGCCGGTGGCCGTGTCAGTAACGCAGTGTGCATGGGAAGCCGCATTTTAAACCTCCATCCCTGCATTGAAATACTGGATGGCAAGCTGGTTGCCACCAAAAAGTATCGCGGGGAAATGAAAAAGATCGCTTCCCAGCTTATCAAAGATTATGCCGACAGCTATGCTCTGAAGCGTGATACTCTATGGCTTGTATATACCATCGGTTTGCAGGACGAAATCCGCATCAGTGCTGAAGAAACTGCAAAAGAATGTGGATTTCTCCAGGTAAACTGGATTCAGGCAGGCGGAGTGATTACCACGCATGGCGGCCCTGCTGCCTTCGGTTTAGCAGGATTCTCGTCCAAAGACATATAATTGAAAAAGATATTTGCCAAAAAACACAAGGACCTCCTGCCCTTGTGTTTTTTTATACCCATTATCATCTGTCCAACAGATTTTCCTTGTTACTTTCTATGCAGAAGCCGCATTTTGAACGCTCTGAGCCGGGCCGCGTATTTACTCGTCATAATCACTCCAACGATCATCATGCCAAATGTAATTCCCAAGCACAATCCTCCGAGGAAATTATCCGCCCGATCACTGAACACCAGAATCATATAAATAACCGCTGCGATAAATCCTCCGATAAACAACCAATGCATACGCCTTGTCAATTTCTGTTTTTCTTCATTACTATAATCTGCAACTTTTAATACAGTCTCTTCTAATTCTTTATCCATTTTCTCGCTTTTCCTTTCCCCATCTAAAATTTCCCGCAGATCCACATCATAATAATCCGCCATTTCAATGAGAAGATCCAAATCCGGCAAATTACTTCCGGTCTCCCATCTTGAGATGGTTCTTCTTGATACCTGAAATTGTTCTGCCAGTTGTTCCTGTGTAAGCCCCTTCTCCTTCCGGAGCTCTTTGATAAAGCTTCCGATTTTTACTTGATCCATAAATTTGTGACCTCCTTTCTGAGAACAGAATACCTCCTGCTATGACAAATTTACAGGACACAAAGTGAGCAATGTCCATAAATCCGCCTATGGGACATGATATGTCCAGCTCACCATCCCCACAATATTTGGACTTTTATTTTATAGTAAATCTTACTGTACCTTTAGCTTTCTTTCCGGAACACGTTATTTGATAACAGCCATCCTCCTGTATATTCACAGAAAAATCATCCCATTCTCCAAACGTATTTCCATAAAAAACAGGTTCCTCATTTTCCTTTTTTATACTGATATAGAGTTCCCCGCCTTCAGCCTCATGAGAAACCGCAACGCTGTCTCCCTTCTTCAAATTATATTCTTTTACGATACTTTTATTTAATCGGTCAGCTTCTACTATGAACCCATTTTCATACTCATGAAGCGTATAATCTGATGAAAATGAGAACCATACTGCTCCCATCATTATGAATGCACTTATTACAAGACCTGCCATAATTCCACAATACTTTACTTTTCGTCTATTATCCTCCGGATGTACACTTTTTTCATACTGATAAAACTGAACAGAAAAAGAACCAAGTAATACAATATACAGAATCCCTAAAAACAAAAAGGTAATTGAAAGTACATCCTGTACGATACTTCCGCTACCATATCCCACGGTGTTCATGATTAACTGTGGAAGGATTATGCATAAAAAAATGATAACTAGCGGCATTACCTTGCCTTTATAAACACGCTTCATCATATCAAGTCTGGAATCATCATCACAAAAGATTTCTTCATTCATATCGGCTTCATCGGATGCTTTTCGGAAATAGCTATACCCGACAAAGTCAAACAGATATTCCCAGCCGCAATCAGAAAACATCTGAACATATTCCGCTTTATTCGCAACTCCGTCCTGGTTGTAATCCAGCCTATAGGTTACATTTTCCGGCTCACATTGTTCAAAATGATAAAATCCAGGAAATGTCACTTTCGTAAATTTCCAGCCTTGTCTATGCATGGAGCTGAGGAATTCTTCTTCTTTCCTGTACTCCGGAATTGTATAAAATTTAAATACCGTTTTAACTTTTCCCATTATCTCATCTCCTTCATATTCCGATACAATCTCTCAATCCTCTTCATTTCAATTTCCAGTACTTCTTGTCCCAAATCTGTAATTACATATATTTTTCGCTTTTCTTCTTCTCTTAGGAAACAGATTAATCCATCTTTTTCCATCTTGGACAGACTGCCATACATTGTGCCCGGCGCAAGAACGATATCTCCATTCGTAAGATCCTTTACCTTTTGAACAATTCCGTATCCATGATTTGGTTCTTTTAAGCATAACAGGATGTAGAACCCTGTCTCCGTCATTGGAACATATACTTTTTTAATATGTGTATCCATCTGTCAGTGCCTCCTTTCGTTCTTCATACATCGCAGTAATATGTATCGCACTTCGTTATATATTATATATCACACTGCGATATATATGTCAAGATAAATACAAGAATACCGAAACCACATTGTAAACTTATACTTTCAATACTGATGCGATGCAACAGACCGCTGTTGATGTATTTAAAAAATCGTTACAGGCGCACAACCAAAAAGCGGTTGAACTGCTCAATGTTCAACCGCTTTTCTTGTTTTCACATGGTTTTATTTTTGTGGGTGGCAAATCGGTGGCAAATAGACTGAACTCACCATACAAACACTTGAAAAACCGCTTATTTCCGTTGTAAAAGAACAACCGTCTCCACATGTGTCGGTATCGGCTGGAGAACACATTTCCCCAGCCTCGCCAATCTTTGATGAACACATTTTTTCCGATTCATCTTTATCCAAATACTCTTTTCTATCCTGCTCCATCATGACACCTTTTTTCCTTTCTGTTTACTTCGATATTCTGCTTTTGCATCGTTTACTTTCAAATCCTGATTACATTTCAAAACAAAAGTCAGTTTATATGGGGAAGGATTCCCGTTTTCATCGTATCCACCGACAATTACCTTTTCCACAATGCTTTCAAACACAATACGATCAAATTCATCCAGAATGTCTTCATTTTCCAGTGTCTTACGGAGCTGATCCATACGCTTGCTTATATTTTTCTGCTGCCCGATATTTTCTTCCAGATAAGCCTTTTCTTCTGTCATCTGATGAAGTTTTCTCTGAAAACTCAGCTTCTTTTCATCATAATCTTCCTGCTCTATTTTACCATCAATCAGCAGATCTGTTAACCTGCTTTTTTCGTTTCGATACTACTAATATCCTTTTCCAGCTGTTTCACTCTTTTTAATTCAGTATCGTCTTTCAATACATCTTCAATGGTGTTCAACACTGAATCAAGGACATCATCAAAGTTGTCTGCCAGAAGCTGGAACGCATCCACAAATGCATTTTCAATAATCACTTCATCTATGGCTTTGCAATTCGGACAACTGCTGATTCCATTCTTCATCGCAACCACCATTTTGATACAATCCAACGGTTGCACCCCCTTTTGCACCCCCTAAACACAGGAGATGCATCGCCCTCTATCCGGGCATTGGATTAGACTACTTTTCATTCTATGGAGGGTTGCAGAGTAGTCTTTTCTTTCACGAAAAAAGAGATATTACAACGCTGGGGAAGTGATATCTTTTTCTTCTTATTATAATTCACTTGTCAAGCATCAAATCGTCAAACTGAAATTTACCGGTACTCCTTAATCATCATTATAATAACGAAAGTTAAGAGTATTGGGGAAACCAGAATCGTTTTTATACCCCAGATATTAGATAGAACTCCTCCGCTTCCGGCTCCGATTGCAAAAATGATAATTATACCCCAAAAATGAAGTGCTTTATATAAAGATTCCTTATCCTTATTCCGGAGGTAATGTGATAAGCTTTCTGTTCCGCTTCTTAAATTTCCTATACACATAGTGCTCGCATATCCGTATCCATGCACTTTTCTAAAAGTCTGCACCTGCATAGCACATGAAAAGGAAACTAACATATTAGCAAACATATTTAATTTGAGTGGCATAAATCCGACAAGGCCAAGCATTAGTATTTCTATAAACAGAATGATTTGTCTCCAGTGTATGTCCTTACTGTTCTTGAACTTGTTTTCAATTTGCTCGGCAATAAAAATTCCTGCAGCAAATGAAAGCAAAGGAAACATATAATGAAACCCCATAACCGCATTGCCTTGCATAAAATTCTGACTCATCAGAACAACATTACCTGTCTGAGCATTTGCAAAAACATGGTCTCTCATATTGTAAGTATATGCATCCTGAAATCCACCTGAAAACGCCAGGACAGCACTTAATCTAAAGCTCTCTGATGTTTGCAATGTAAAGAACACCTCCACAAATTCAAATTCACCGCGTAGTTGATTGATTTATATCAACTGTTCACGGTCTTGTTTATTATATAAAAAACGTCTAACTTCCATGATTTTTTTAGAACCAATACCATCTATTACAACATACTAAATAACAAAATTCTTAACATAAATACGATAGTATTTGTATTGCCTTTCTTTTACAGAGCGAAATGGTTCAAATGATTCCGCAATAGGTAATCTTTCCATTATCGCTTTTTCAACTGCATCTAATAAATCATTTGCCGCTTTTTCATTATGCAAAGTTTCTGATATATATAACTTTTTGTTCTAAATCCTCGTAAAATAAAGGTAAATACCTTAATTCATACTGTGTATCAGCCATTTACCCTCCTTCGAAGATTTGAAAAAACTTCTTCATGTGTATATCTTTTTTCATTTTCTGATGCGTATCTGTCCGCCTCGTCCAATGCAACCTCAACACCATCTGTAAGTTTCGAGTACGCCTCTAAGCTTAATACAACCATTGCACCATATCCATTCTTTGTTAAAAATACCGGTTCTCCTCCTCCAACCGCTTTTTCAATATCAGGAAATTTATTTCTCAAGTCCGAAACTGGTCTTATCTGTATCATAGCAACCTCCTTATCCAAATTCTATCATAATTTTATCTTGCCAAATTAATTATAACCCTTATTTCTCTTTTTATCAATCACTAAGAAATATATTTTCTATGGGACATTTTCACATTATTCTGATTTACCATAGCATATCTAAGCGTTGTATCTATCTGTTCATGTCCAAGTATCTTCTGTACTTGTTCTATCGGCATTCCCTTTTCAATTGCTCTAGTTGCCATAGTTCTCCTGAATTTATGTGGATGCACCTTTTCTACACCTAACTTCTTACCCATTTCTCGCAAGCGTAATTCTACACCACTTTCAGTAAGTCTATTGTGTGGTTTATTCAGAGAAACAAATAATGCACTATTATTATCTGTCCTTGATTCGATATAGTTTATCAAATGAATCTTTGTCTTTGCATCAAAATAAGCTTTACGTTCTTTATCTCCTTTTCCATAAACAACACATTCACGTTCTGAGAAATCTATATCATCAATGTTCAATCTTACCAATTCACCTACCCGAATTCCTGTCGAAAGCAAGAAATCAATCATTGCCCTATCACGTAAATTATTACAATTATCCCTAAGAATCTCAACTTTCTCATCTGAAATAGTATCTTTTACAATAATCGCTGTCTTCACCTTATGAATTCTTTTCATCGGACTTTTTATTATATAATCTTCTTCCTCCAACCAAGAAAAGAATGTGGAAAGGCTTCTACGAATATTATCAATAGTCACCTTTCCACAATTATCTATTGCTTGATACTCTACAAGATATTTTCGTAACATTTCGGTAGATATCTTTATCACCGGTATGTTAATTGACTCCAGCATCTTCTCAATATTACACCTATAATAGCGTATCGTTTTGTCAGAACATCCTTCTAAATGCTTGGCAGTTAAAAACATATCAAGAAATTCCTCATTACCGGTTTGTAAATAGTCAACTGTATTATTCTCTGACAAACGATTTATTAAAACTTCTTGCAATTTCTGCATCTGTGATGCATTTAGTACCTCTGCCATATCATTGATAATGTTATAGATTTCTTTACCCATAAAAACACCCCCCTTTTTGAAGGAGTATAGCGCAGAAAAATCAGCACATCAACAGAGTGCAAGACTGGAATTTGGTGTGTGCTTTATAAATTTTTTCCAATCCACTCAAGTTCGTTCATGGAATCCTTATTTTTTTCAAGTTCATCTCTGGCTGTTGCATAATATGATTTTTTGAAAAGCATATCCCATGAAAGATATTTTGCCATACAGTCAAACTGTTTATCAATCAGCTCATACTGGATGCTGCCTACGGGAGAACCACCTACAACAATTGTGCCAACTTTTTTGTTTTTTAACTGCAATCCACGGCAGTAGCACTTATCAATGATAAGTTTCAATTGTGCTGACATTCCCCACCAATAAACTGGTGTAGCAAAAAGAATCATATCTGCGGCAGCAATTTTATCAATGGTAGAATTTGTATCATCCTTATCGACGCATCCCTTAAAGCATTGACAGACACCACATCCCTTGCATGGTGCAATGTTGAGTTTGTCGGGTTCAATGATTTCAATTTTATTCTTTTCTGACGCTCCTTTTATAAATGCATTGATTGCTGCCAGCGTATTTCCTTTTCTGGCACTTCCATTAATGATTACAATTTTCATGCGTGTATCCTCCAACTTCCGATTTTAATGCCTCTATTATACCATAATGATACTATTATAAAAAAGGAAAAAGAGCTCCTTCGAGCTCTTTTGATTCAGTTCTGTAAACTTGAATTTATTTGGAAGATTTTATTATCCATTCATCAAGAAATTTCATTTGTTCATCCGTATGAAACCAATGCTCTCCATTTTTCATAATAGAAAGTGTTGAATTAGTCCTCTGTACAAATTCAAATATCGTTCCATAAGCGGTAAGATTATCTTTTTCACCATACAAAATGTGCGTTGGGATTTCCCATATAATAGGATTTTCTCTTGCATAGCAAAGATAATCCCATGAAAGAGTCTCTCCAAAGGTTGTCTGAATTTCTTTTTTCTCTTTGAGTTCATCCTCTGTAACATTTGCCCAAATCATCATATCAGCAATAAGCCTTTCCATATCTACAACGGGCGAAATAAAATATGCTTTCTCTATTTGCTGATTTGATAAGGCATTGATAGCAAAATACGCTCCAATACTATTGGCAATTACTTCAACAGTCTTGTAGTTTCTATAAATTGAATTAAAAAGTAATGGAAATTCTTCTTTTGCTTCCCATGGAAACTGTGCAGTATAGTCGAGACCAATCACATCACAATTACTAAAGAGCGGTTTGTAATGAATAGCTTCTTCAGCATTACCACCTTTTCCATGTATATAAATAACTGCTTTATCCACAATAGTTATCCTCCACAAATTCAAAGTTTCTGTTCCCTATAAAAAATAATTTTTCGGGATTTACCAAATCCACAATATTTATTCCTGTCGAAAGACCAAAAAATAGTGTTATCACAAATACATATCTGTTCCAATTCTTTTGTCGGTTCTCCAATTTTCTCCGCAATGATTTCAGCGGTAGCAAGAGACATCACAAAAATTAGATTATCGTATATATCTTTGTCAGATGTTCCCCACCAATCGGGAGCCTTGCTTAATATATCTTCTAACTTTTCCTGCAAAATAACAAAAACCGGAATATCCAAGCCAAACCTTTTCTGTATCATATCATCATTTGTTCCTCCCTCCATATTTTTTCATTAATGCTTTATATCTGTTGGTGTCGCATTTATCACAATAATCATTCCGTCATATAATTCTGCTGGGACATCATTGATTCTATAGCTATTTGGTAAGATCTTATTCAAAAAGCTATAACCCTCTCCGAGTGATCCCATCAGCATACTCTGATTGATAATGTTCTTTATTTTTTCTGATTTTTGCAGTTTATCAAAATCAAGATACGTCATATCCATCCCAAGGGCATACGCTGTATTTGCCAAAGGATCAGCAGAATAAAATTTTCGCGTAATTCTTTTTCCATTTTTTCCAGGCAAATTGCATTCTGTTTTGTAAAAATCTGTGCCAATGACAAAATAATCATCACCATATTTTTCAAACAGTTCTTCACCCATGAATGTAGTATATGTACTCTTCTTTGCTACATGTCCGTTATGCCCCGAAATCATAAGCATAGATTCGTTTGCTTTCTGAACATGCTCATAAATCCAGTCGATGTTTTCAGCCATATAATGATCCCTTATTTTTGCATAATCTACATTTGACGCATTACTAAGCTCCTGATTTTGCAGATAACATCTCGCTGCCTGCGCATACATTTCCATCCCTGGTATATTCTTTAAAGTTTCCGCAGCATCTTCCATATCGGTATACTGCATCTTAAGTTCTGAAAATGCTTCATCTACACATTTTTGATCCAAGTCGGAGTTTTGCATATCAAACCCATAAAAGCTTAACATCTCTTCCGGTTTTGCCTGTTTATTATAATCTGCCATATAGCGAATCAATGCCCTCATTTCATCCGTCTGGTAAATATGAAAAGCAAGTGCTTCCACTGCATCATCTTCCGTATTTTTCCCCTCACCGTGTATATATTGATTTACCAATAAGCATCCACCATAATCTGCTTCTAAGGCAAAGGCCTTACAGTTATATTCCTCTACCATTTTTCTAAACATATCAAGCTTTAATTCCTGAAATTCTTTATTTCCGTGGGTCGCCTCTCCAAGAGCGAATATCTTTACATTTTCCGGTATCGCAATATCATCGATTTCCTCTGCAACTTTCAGAAATTCTTCATTATTTACCTGTGTTCCGGAGTTCATGCCCCCATAAGATATATATCTTATGAATGCCATGATTGCAGCTCCAAATAGAAACGCCACGATTATCTTTCCAATATATCGCTTTTTTGCATGATCTTTTTTCATCCATCAACCAACTCCTCTCATCTTTTCACGCTTATAATTTCGAAAAATTTGACACCTGATATCACACACGGCTCAATATGTGTATGTTCAGGATATGTGATATTTACATTTTCAAAACTAACAATTTCCACTCCACTCCGTCCTCGTCAGTCCAAGTATCCGTACCGTTATAGATAAAACGGCGTTCAATACGATCCATATAGGTGCCGTCCGCTAATTTATATACCGTTGTCGTGTCGCCGCGGAGATTCACAAGCTCTACCACATCCGCTCCCGGATAACCCGACTCAGCTTCATCATCTCCACCCTTTCCTGTTTCGCCCTCGCCCTGCGACCAGCAAAGCAAGAGCCCCTTATATTCTGTGTACAGGAAAGTCCCGTCATCCGTTTTCCCAGCCGTAAACTCCATTTTCATGGAGCTTTGGTCAAAGTCATTGGTCATGTCGGCGGAGAGAATATCGCCACTCAGCGAATATGTACCGGTTCCGCTGTCACGGCATCCGGATTATTATGCTCCTGCACCGGTGGCGCGATGGAAACGGAGGTGTCCGTCGTTTCCCTGGTAGGAGCCTCAGCGGGAAGGATTTCTTCTTCCACAGTGGAATTCGACGGCTCCGGTGTCTCCGCCGGTTCCGTACTCGCAGGCACTTTTTCCACATCAACGTGGATCCTGCCCTTTGCATTCTGCCCCGCAACGACGATTGCGTAGGGACCGTCCACAGGAGCCTCCACGGTAAATTTCGTCACGGTTCCGTCTCCCTGATAGAGCGATGTTCCGTCCGGTGACGTAATCTTCATCTCCAGCGCCCCTTTCACCGTCTCGAATAAAATTTTGAGCGTATCACCCTGCTTCAGCTCCAGGGTGTGGGTGTCCGTGCCGTTCATGATTTTGACATCCAAGTGGTAGGAATCCGCGTTCTTTGCGCTGCTGCCGTCAAAGGCGGAGCTGGATGCGCACCCGGCCAGAGATAGCAGGAGGGCACAGACGGTTATAACAATAACGAAAAATTTTTGCTGTTTCATAATGGTTTCCTTTCAGGATTCAGATTTGGTTTGATTGAACATGATCAAGTTGCTATTTCTTATCCATATTCATCCGAATCACATTAAAAAGGTTTGACAGCAATATGCACGCCAATGCGATTGCCAATGGTGTCGTGGTCTCATTTCCGTCAAAAATGCTGACGCACAGAAAGATTGCACCCGCTGCGATCAAACCTAAACTTGCTATGATGAAAAGTTTATTCAATATTTTTTTCATTTCATTTTCTCCTCTTTCAAAAAATCTTACTCATGACTGCTTAGCGCATGTCCCGGTTCATCAGATCAAAGTCAATGTACTGCCCGTTCAGCTTAAAGAAGGCCGGGAAGGTACACAGCTTGCGGAAGCCGAACTTCTCATAGAGCCGGATGGCGCGGAGATTGTCGCTTCGAACCTCCAGATTGATCTGCTCAAAGCCGTTTTCCACAGCAAACGCAAGAACGGCTTCCATGAGCGCGGAGGCGGCCCCGTAGCCCCAATAGGCTTTTCGCACGCTGATCCCGAACTCGCCCCGATGGCTCATGCGCCTCGGCTTGCGGTTCAAACTGGCATCTCCGATGATTTGACCGTCCGCCCAGGCAAGATACTGCACATTGTCCTTTGAAGCGACCTGCGCGGCCAGATACTGCGTTTCCGCCTCTACATCCAGCGGTACGCCCTCCGGGCCGAAGCTGAGATTGTCCGTCTCTCCGCCGACGCATTTCAAATAGTCCAGCAGGGCGGCGGCGTCCTCCGGCCGCGCCTGCGTAATCATAAACGGTGCATTTTTCTCCATACTCACTTATATACCTCCAGGTTTGATCCGATATTTCGTTTCTATATATCCGCTTCTCCGGTAAAAACGCTTTGCGCTTTCTCCTCGATTTGGGAAAGGGCAGCCAAAACCTTTTTTATATTCTCCTCTCTTGGGAGAATGGTATGAATGTTTACCTCCGGATGCTCCGCAGCGAACGCTTTCAGGAAGTCCATCAGGTTGTCCTTCGTTTTCATGTAATCCTCGATGATCACGCTGTCGCTGAATCCGAGCTGTTTCAGCAGGATCGCGGAAACCACGCCGGTTCTGTCTTTTCCCGCGCCGCAAAAGTACAGCACATTGCTTTCCGCCTTCACAATGGCACAAATGATCCGCTCCATCTGTCCATCTATCATCTTGACATAAGCATCGGCAACAGAATCCGGAGATTCTGGTACGGCTCCGCCCCCGGTAACAGGCAGATGATAGTAGGTAAACCCGCTTTCCGTCTCCAGTCTGCATGGCTTTTCTGCATATTCAGTCTTATCTCGCAGGTCAATGATTGTAGTAACGCCATTTTTTCGCAGCCAGCTGACTTCTTCATCCGAAAGGCACCCCGGATAATCGCTTCTGATATACCGCAAGGTTCCCGTGGGCAGCGCTCTCGTATTCCTCGTTGATTTCAGCAAAGAACCCATACGGCTGCCCTCCAATCCTCCTTTTGGCAAAAATTCATTGGTATCCTCCTCACAATTTTTTTACGCACATACCGACCAGCAGTCCGACGAGCATCCCCATAGACAGGGTGACGCCGATGTACTCCGGGAAAATGGTGCCAACGGCGGCCCCGAAGCACATCCCCAGGCTCATCCCCATGGCCTCATAGCCGTTTTTCTTTTCCTGCTTCTTTTTCTTTTCTGCCAGTCCGGCGAAGAACACAGCCAAGCGATCCCGGCCACCACCAGCGGCAGCGCCGCCATCATAAAGTCACGCATAAATTTTCACTCCCTTTTTCTTTTAAGACACCACTGCGCAAAGACCGCCTGACGGCTTTGTGAGGTGTTGCCTTTACTCTACAACAAAATCTGTCCAATCAATATGGTTATACACCATCCTTTATCGCCGCCCAAGATAGCGGAATGTATGCCGCTTGTATTCCCGGTACGCCGCGCTCCAACCACAGGCCGCAGATGATGCCCCGAAAGAAGATTTCCTCCGCCATACCGATTCCAAGCGTCAAAAACAAGTTTGCTAAAATCAATGCCGCACCACCGTTAAAGTTTATTCCCGCCGTAAAAGGGGAAAGGGCAATGAGCAAAAGCGGCGAAAAATAGAGCATTCTCTTCGCTGCCCCTTTTTCCGCACTGCGAAATCCCAGCTTTAAGATTCCTTTGTATCGGATGATGGAATTCGCCAATGTGATAATCACAAGCCCCCAGATTACAGCACCCCTGATCAGCGCGGAGGGAATGCCCTCTATTCCCGTGATCACCACGATTGCTCCTTGCGCGAAAAAGAACAACAGCAGCACAAGCATTGCCCCGGCGGTTTTCAGTACGATTCTGTCTTTCCGTTTCATTTTCATTTTGAGCCTCCTGTCCCATTCCCCGGCAATGTGCCAAAAGAAGTTCTGTCAATGCGATCTGTCTTCCACAAAATCGGAAACCGCTTCTTTGATTTCCTCTGCGTGTCCTGTCAGCAAATGCCCGCCACTTTCAAAGGAAATGAACGTGCAATTTGGGAATCTTGCTACCGCCCTCTCCGTTTCGATGTAGCTTGCCAGCTTATCGTCCTTTGCGTGGAAAATCAGCGTGGGGACCTGTAAATCCTCAATCGGATACTCCCCAAAGTCCCTCGCCATATCGGGGTTGGTAACGGAAGCGTCCAGTATCACGCCGACTTTTCTGTCGTTTATGGGTAGCATACTGTAAATGGTGGACTGCTCCATCCCCATGATCGGCTCAAACATAGGGCTTAACAGGAACATGACGTAATCGTTGCACAGGAACGGGGGCGGTCCGGCATATTCGGCATATTTCTCCGGCTTCTCCACAGGCGGCATGGCGGAGCAGTATAAAATCAGACCCTTCGTGCGCTGGGGATAATCAAGGGCAAATCGGATCGCGACGCTGCCGCCTGCCGATGTGGCCAGAAGGTGCACCTTGTCAATGCCCAGCTTGTCCAGCAGCTCCACATAGGCCGCCGCCTGACTGGCGGGCGTTCCGTCGCCGGAAACGTCGCTTCCCAGGTATCCGAACCGTGAGGGAGCGATGATCCGATAGTCGGAGCAAAAGTCCTTACAGGTGTCATAAGCCTGGTCATAGCCGCCGAAAATGCCGTGGACGGATAAAATCACCTCGCCCTCACCCGAATCGACATAGGTTATTTCGCCGTAGCTTAATGCCGCCGTCTGGGCATTGTAAGCGGCAAGACGGTTTTTACTTTCCCTCACCGCCGCACCGCATCGTATCCCCTGGACAATGAAATACATTGCCAGGGCAAGGAATACTCCCCCCGCTATGTAACTCCACATTCGCTTACACCTTCTCTTTTCAGTCACTGATTTCGTAAAATCAAACCTCCAGACACTTCGCCCGCTGAGCCAGCTGTTCGATCAGCCGGTTTACGATTTCCGGCTGGTCATAGACGCAGCTCCAGCAGGTTTTCTCTCCGCCGTTCTCGCCGGGGAAGTTGCTCTGTGCCACAGCCGCCAGCGAGGTGCGGACTTCCTCGGCGGTCATCACGCCCTTTGCCGCATTCCGCCGCTGGGTGAGCGTGTTAAAACGCACATAGGACTGTCCACTTCCGGAGGTGCCGTAGTCCCCGTGGAGATAGAAGTTGGTCACCACCGGGGTGTCCGTCACCACCATCTCGCCGTTTTGCCACTCCACCGCCACGCTCCGCCCGGCAGCGTCGGAGAGGGAGAAGTGCTGGGCGCGGCCCAGGGAAAAGTGCATATCATACTGCGAAAGCAATTCCAACGCTTCCTCTACATTCGCCGCCTTGTCCAGCAGCAGCCGCAGACCGGAGACAATGGTAATGTCGGGCTTATCGGTATTCTGGTCGACACCCTCCTCGTGGCTCACCATGAGATCAGCCACGCACAGGCCCTTTTCGTTCATGCCGTCCAGGATAGCGTAGACGGAAGCCAGCGCCATGAACTTATCGCCCATGCTTCCATCGGGCTTCCAGTCCTCCCCAAAGCCCAGGAAGTCCAAATTGCAGGTGGCGATGGACTCATAGCCATTCTTGGGGATGGTATGTACCAGCATTTTGTCACATTCTTCCCAGTCGAAGTTGCGGCCAAAGAGGGCCGCACCGTCGGGACTTGTCACCGCGACGGTGGAGCAGCCGTAGTTTCCCCCGGCGGTGGAGGTGTCCGGCTTCCAGAAGCCGTGAGAGAGGAATGAGGCGATGTAGTCTCCCATCTCGGCGTCGCTTTTTGCCCCGCCCTGCTCCAGAAAGCCATCGAAGCCATAGTCTCCCTTATATTCCATACTCCACAGATGATCATCCAGCTTCTCGATGGTCATGGCCGCTGTGAGCTGGGTGCCGAACATGGTCCACGCTCCCGCAAGGGCTGCAATCAGCACAGCCGCAATAACAAGAAGCGCGATTATCGCCTTTCCAAGTCTTTCCGAGGAAGATGAGTCCGCTTCGTTCGATTTACAAAGCTCTTTTTCCGAAACGATCATTTTCATATACTCCTTCCTTGCCCATCGGGGCGCATTTATCATTTTATTCTGTACCTGCTTATATCGTAAGTCATTGTCGTGTAAACGAGAATTTATCTTACCCTTGCCATATAGTAATCCAATTGGTTCATCAAACTCCAGAATTGTTCTGCTTCATCCACGGATAGTGTTCTATACTCCATTTTCATATCCTCGCAAATTTTGATTCTCCGGTGAGCCACTCGTCTCTTGAAATTGCAAACACACCGGCTTTTCATTGCCCTCATCCGAAAACGCATCGACATCCCAATTTTTCTATCCATAAGCCGCTTTCCGCCCTCATGCACTTTCACTCCTCAGAGCCGTATTTTTCAAACCGGCACTGCTCTATTACCTCGTCCCCGAGCAGCGTGATGGCCTTTTGGGGGCAGCGGCTGATACAGCGGTAACACATGGTACACCGGTCTTCCGCGGTGGCTTTCCCGTCTCGCAGGGAGAGATTTTTCGTGGGGCATAAAGAGACGCACAGCCCGCAGCCCACGCATTTTTCGCTGATTTTCAGCTTGTCTGTGTATCCCGCCGTCTTGCCGTAAAACCACAGCCGCTGTCCAAAAAGTCCCTTCAGGTGGGAAAAGAAGGACAGCCCGTCCTGGGGGTAGTTTCCTTGCTTGATCTGCCGTGCGGCAGCTTCTATCTTTTGGTCGGCCTGACGGACGATCTCCCGGTTTTCCTCTGGCGTTTTCTTCAGCAGTTTGCTGTCGCAGACGGAATCTGGCATTTTGATCTGCAAACCGCCGAGTATTGTCGCCCCGCGTTTTCTTAAAATTCGAGCCGTACATCCTGTTCCATCACCGCTGAAAAGCCCCATCGTATTGACGCAAAAGACCTTTTTCCCATTCCATAGAGAAGAATGATTTTTAATAAAATCACGCACTATGATAGGGGCATTGGAAAACTGCGTCGGGTAGCCCAGCACAATGATGTCATGCTTTGTCAATATTTGAATCATCTCTGTATGTTCTAACGGAAAACTCTGAGCAGACGCGTCCAACAGTTTGACTAACTTTTCGACACAATGTTTTGTATTTCCAGTTCCGCTAAAATAGATTCCAATCATGAACGCATCTCCTGCCTTAAATGGGAAATTACTTTTTTACAGTGCGGTTACCCAAAAACATACTGCTGAAATTGCATAAAGTGGTGTCATAATATCTTTTCATTTTCATCTACACAATGCCTATATTTGCTTTTACACATTCCGTAATTTTCTGTCATTCATCTGTTCACTGGTGATGGTTTGTACGATCAACTTACTTCATCCCATAAATTTCAACAAAATGTGACAGATGCACACCTATCTGCGTCCACATTTCGTCCGTCCTGTCAGGCTCCCGGTCTGCAATCTCTATCATCACTGTTACCGGTGCTACGATTTCCAGAGCAAGCAGATTGGCATCAAACCTGCGAATCAAATTCTTTTCCATCATTTTTTCTAACATCAGAGCATACATTTCCTGATTTCCGGTCAGCTGGTGCTTTGATGTAAGTGCCGCAATCTTTTCATTTCTATACTGCTCCTTTGTACAAAATCTTCTGACCTTTTGTATCTGCGGATCCTTCATTGTGAATCCAACTCGTCTCAGACAATCTTCCTTGAATTCATCCAGTGATTCCGGAATCTTATCCAAATGAGAGCTATTTCCGAAATTCTCGTCATATTTATGTTCCATCATGGCAATCAGGGAATCGAGAATATCTTCCTTTCCCTTATAATGTGCGTATATGGATGGACCTTTTATTCCCACAGCTTCTGCAACTAAATCAATGGATGTCTGGTCATATCCCTTTTCAGAAAACAAATCAAGCGCTGCGAAAAGAATTCTGTCCTTTGTTTTTATCTTTTCCATTTCTTTTCTCCAATCTTCATATTCCTAATAGTCGTTAGGAATATTATACCTAATATTCGTTAGGAAGTCAATATGTCATGAAAACGAATCACAGCAAGTTTTCATCCTTGTTGTTCAATATTAACGATACAAAAAAGTGTCTCCGACACTTCAACGCCCCACCCCTCATTCATGAGGGGTTACAAAGACATTTGTTCAGCAGGATATGCAGTTGTGTTGTTTTGTGAGCACGCATTCCAAAACGCAAAAATCCCCGGAATACCATCTGATCAGAAGATGATATTCCGGGGATGACCTGAATCACATTTTCTATTTACGGCACCTACTCGATGTTCAACTCAGCAAGTCCTCCGCCGCGAATCTGGGCGTAGGAATTATTGCCATACAGCTCTCTGCCTGCGATATAATCCGGTAAGGCAGCAGCATCGCCTCTGGCCCATTCCGGCTCCGGGTCTCCGGGATTTGCCACCGAGGAATGATCGGCATACAGGAAATCCGCCGCCAGCTTTACCTTCCGGGACCCCACGCTGTACAGAACGTAGGCATCGTTTTCAGCTTCTTCCCGAAAGCAGTTTTCCTCGTAGTCATATGCCAGCGTGATGCCATCTTCTGCCATGTCGCCGTTGATATCCGCACAGGTGGTTTCCCCGAGGCTGTTCTCGCTGCGCTTCAGTGCATGTTTCCATAACCGTGATCAATTCCAATCACCATAATTGTTTCATTTTTGTCGTTTTTCATCATTCTCATAATCATACCTCGTTCTTTCTTTTCTTATCCGATCCTATCAATACTTACGTGAATTGATAAGATGGATATTTTATTTACTGGTTCTTTAATTATTCATATTTGATAATATGGATTATTAATAGTGATGGATTTTCCAATATGGGATTACCCATATCTGGTTTTCCTGTTTTCTGATATCTGGAGATAGGAATTTCCTATGACCTGATTGTCCCAAATTGGGCTATCCACCTTTAGGCTCTTCTCATCTCCATTCAATCATTTTCTTCTCCTAATGGAACTTCCCGGATAATATATTCGGCATCTCCATAAAAGCCATATTCGTTACGCAATCTGTGACGTTCCACATATCCATGATGCTCTAATTCCTTAATTGCGGAACGAACAGAATCAATTCCATCTCTGCTCAATGTTGCCAGTCCCTGCATGTTATAATTCCAATCGTCTGGTAGGCTTAACATCAGCGACAATAAGCCTTTCGCTTTCAATGTCAGATTCTTATTCTTGAAATGGTGATTACTCATTACCGTATAATTCTTAGTTCTCTCCACACGAAAAATCTGTGCCAAGCTCCTCACCTCCTTATGAAAAAAGACACAAATCAATTTTCATGACCTGTGCCTTTTCCTTCATTTATTCTGTTTATTTATTATTTCATTAAACGTAAATCAGTTCTTCTAAAATGATTTCCTCTGCGATTGCTCTGTGTTTGTTAGCAGCCCTTACCCAAGCCATCTGGTCAACCCCTTTCTCTGCCAATGGATCACTTTTTTCCAGCTCTCTCAGGATAATCTCTTCCCGTTTCCTTGCCGCCTGGTCAATCTCCAGAAGATGTTCTCCTATTGTGTCCTGTAAAAGCATTACCTGATATTTCGCCCGTTTATGATTTTTCAAATAATCTCTGCGGAGAAATCCATATTTTCCAAGTTGTGTCATCTGTTCTCCGGATTTATACTCCAGTTCTGGAAGCAAATATCCGTTTACATTCCTATAATTCAGTTCCATAGCTTCTTCACACTCCATTTCGTAATCATATATTGCGTCACCATCGTCTGACGTTAACTTTCTCCCAAAAATTGGAAAAAGTCTTTCTCTATAATACCTAATGCACATTACTTTTCCTATTCTTCTGCGCCCACCCTTTGAGTAACTTTTCAATCAAGTCTGCCTGTTGAGCCGGCGTATAATCTGCCGGGAAATACTTTCCGATCCGCTCAAGTGGGATTTTGATTTGTTCCCTCTGGTTCGGCTTGATTTCCTCCAAAATTTCGTAAATCATATCCATATCAAGACATTTTTGTTGGCTCATCCGCTTTAACCGGTTCGCCTGCGAAATGTTTGGGACACACTGTTCCAGTTCCATCACAGCATGAAGTTCATACTGTTCTGCTTCCGTCAGGAAGGAAATTTCCACCGCTGAACGAATTGCAAGCAGCTCCCGGTCAACCATATCCAAAATCTTTGGAATCAATTTTGTCAGACGGATATATCTTTTAATCTGTGTCACACTTTCCCACACCATCCGGGCAAGCTGTTCATTGCTGCGATTGTTTTCCATATACTTCGGTCCCAATGGGTCCGAAGTCATATCATCTACTCTGCCTTGATGTTTCATTGCTTCTAGTCGCATCTTATAGGCAAATGCCTTTTCACTCGGCAGAATTTTTTCTCTTTGGAGATTACTGTCTACCATCGCAATGATTGACTGGTCATCGTCCAAATCACGGATAATGGCTGGCACTTCTTCCATACCTGCCCATATGGCTGCCGCCTTTCTTCTGTGTCCTGCGATAATTTCATAACCGTCACCATCCGTATTATGGCGGATTAACAGCGGAACCAAAACCCCTTCCTTTTCCATGCTTTGGCGTAATTCAAACAATTCCTGATTTTGCTCCACCTTAAAAGGATGGTCTTTAAAATCATGAAGTTCTGAAACCTTTACCAGGACAATACCTGCACCCGACTCGTAATCCTTTGATGAACACATTACTCTTTTCTTTGTCATCTCAATTATCCTCCATTTAATCTGAATAAAAGAAAAGGACTCTTACCTCTCAGAAATTCTGAAAAACAAGCGTCCTTTTGACTGTTTTAACGATATTCAAATAAAAATGAAATTTTCTTTTTCATGTGTCCACTCATACCAGATGCAGAACTACCGATACCTCGATTCCGTCCATAATCTGCTTTTTTCGTCCCTGTTTACCTGTAGGTGCGAAACTCATATATCTCGCAAAGTGCCTAAAACAAAGGACTTCTACGAATTCACCCGATGTAGACAACATACGGTCTCGACATGCCCCGTCATAGGAAACATATCCACCGCCCGCACCTTCTCGAGTCCATATCCATTCTCACACAGGTATTTCAAATCCCTCGCCAGCGTCGCAGAATCGCAGCTCACATACACAATCCGGTCCGGTCCCATATTTACCATGGTCGAAAGCACGCTCTCTTCGCACCCTTTCCGCGGCGGATCCACCACGATTACGTCTGCGTGTGCATTTTCTCCCGGATGCTCTTTGGCATACGCGGCATAATAATCCGGCAGGACTTCTTCGGCTTTTCCGACATAGAATTCTGCGTTCTGAATTCCATTGATTTCGGCATTTCTCTTAGCATCCTCGATTGCCTGCGGTACGATTTCGACACCATAAACTTTTTTCGCCTTCTGTGCAAGGAAGAGCGAAATAGTCCCAATCCCGCAGTATACGTCCCACACTGTCTCGTTTCCGGTGAGACCGGCGTATTCCAGCGCCTGTCCATACAGCACGTTCGTCTGCACCGGATTTACCTGATAAAAAGAAAGCGGGGAAATCTGGTATTTTACATCTCCGATATAATCTGTGATATATTCCTGTCCCCATAGTAAACGAATTTCATTTCCCATAATTACATTTGTATTCTCACAATTAATGTTATAGGTAATGCTGGTCATTCCCGGGATTTGAGCCAGGGATTCGGTCAGTTTTTCAGCGCATGGAAGCTTCGTTCCATTAATTACAAGGCAGACCATGATTTCTTTCGTGATAAATCCAAACCGGATCAGCACATGGCGCACAAGCCCCTTTCCGGTAGTCTCCTCGTAAGCGCTGATATGGTTTTCTTTCATAAATGCCAGCACTTTTTCCAGAATCACACGATTGATCGGAACTCCAAGTGCGCAATCGTGATTGGAAATAATCTGATGGGTGCGTCCTGCATAAAATCCGGCAATCAAGTTTCCTTCTTTGTCTTTTCCAATCGGGTACTGGGCTTTATTGCGATAGTGAAATGGTTCTTCCATTCCCGCGATCGGCTCCATGATCCGATCGATCAGTTTTTCTTCAAATCCACCGATTCTGATCAGGTTTCCTCTTACTTTATTTTTCTTGAATTCCAACTGTTTTTCGTAGGAAAGGCTTTGAATCTGACAGCCGCCGCACTGTCTTGCGACCGGACAAACCGGTTCTGTGCGGTATGGAGACGGCTCCACGATTTCCATCAGGCGGGCGTAACCGTACTGTTTTTTTGCTTTCATCACTTTTACATTTACAACATCTCCGATTACGGCATCTTTTACAAAAAGTGTATATCCATCTACTTTTCCGATTCCTTCGCCATCCACTCCCATATCCGAAATTGTCACAACTGCCATATCATTTTTCTTTAACATGATGTTCTCCTTCATCCAATCTATAAAGGACGAAAGATATTTCTTCCGTCCCTTCTGCTTCTTGTTAAATGCTGGACTTTCTCAGGTTCGATTCAAACAGTTTGTTATATCCCAGCCAGTCTGTTGTATTCTTATCTTTAAAAATCTCGGTCAGTGTCTGCATCTTTGCATCTGTGCAGTCTGCGAAATTAAGTGCCACCGCTTCTGCAAGTGCCGGTTTTTTCGGAGATCCGTATTCCAGCTCGCCGTGGTGTGCGATAATGCAGTGCTTCAGTTCGCTTGCCAGTCTTTTCGGGAAATCCGGTATTTCGCGAATCGCATCATCGATCATCTCCACACCGATCACAATGTGTCCCAGAAGCTGACCGTCATCTGTATAGTCATTATCAGGGAAAGGAGAAAGTTCCCGAGTCTTTCCGATATCATGGCACATAGCTGCCGTATAAAGCAGATCTTTACTTAAAATGGAATACGCCCCAGCCATGTATTCACACATTTTCACAACGCTGAGTGTATGTTCCAAAAGACCTCCTGCAAAGCCATGATGTACTGTCTTTGCTGCTGAATGGCCTTTAAATCTCTTGATAAATGCTTCATCTTTAACAAAATAATACTGAATGATCTGCTGTAAATATGGATTCTTAACCTGTGCACCGTAGCGCATCAATTCTTCGTACATTCCATCCACGCTCTTGTCACTGGTCGGCATATAATCGACCGGATTATATTCTCCTTCTCCTGCAACTCGGAGCTGTTTGATATTCAGCTGCAGATTTCCATTATAACTGATCACATCACCAAACACTTCCACAAAGTCTTTCTCATCATAATCTGCAATCCCGTTGGAATTCGGGTCCCAGATCTTTCCATCCAGAGTTCCCGTCTTATCCTGCAGCATCAGATTATCGTATGGTTTCCCATTTCTCGTCTCTGCGCTTCTTTTTCCTTTGCAAAGATAAATTGTTCTAATTGTCTCGCCTTCGTGTAATGTATTGATGTATCTCATGTCTATCCTCTTTCTAACTTCTTTAAACTTTCCGGACCCATCCGGTGCCATATTCTTATGGCAATCTTATTCTTTGCTTCCTACTGTGACAGTAAATTCTACATCCACATATCCGGAAGCTCCCTGGCGCTTTCCCTTCACCTTGATCTGCTGCCCGACTTCGCATTCCATCAGACGCTTTCCGTATCCGGAGACCGTCGATATCTGATTCTTATTCAGCTCCACGATCACATCTCCGCTCTGAATTCCTGCTTTCATTGCCGGAGAATCTGCTTCGACTTCCTTCACGTAAATGCCTTCCGGAATTCCATCCGTCTCTGCAACACTGTCAGGTACCTCTACTCCCTTTACTCCCAGATATGGAATTGCTTTCCCATTGGAGAGCTGTTCTATATACTGTTTCAAATCAGAAACCGCATAAGCAGTAACCAGATTCATGCTTTCATTATCGGTAATCTTCTGATCGATAATCCCGATAACTTCCCCATTCGTATTAAACAAAACTCCGCTTCCTCCCGGAGCTGCCGCTATATCAGTCGTAAGCAGCCTGTACTCACCGTCCGCCACGGCCACCCGGTTTTTCACAGAACTGATAATGCCATATCCGGTACCTCCCGCGTATCCAAATTGTTTGCCAAGTGCAATTACAGGGTCTCCTTTTCCTACAATGTTGGAGTTTCCAAGCGTTGCCGCGACAATCTGCCCTGCTGTCGAACTGGAAAGCAGCCTTCGTTCAACAGAGAATACTGCCATTCCCAGATTTCGATCCTGTTTCTTTAGTGATGCCGGATACGTTACACCGTCTGAAAATGTCACATTCAGGCTTTGGGCATCCTTCATGATTCTCGCAGGTGCCAGAATTATGATTTCCAGTGCATTCTCCCATACAATGGTGCCGGAAACACTGTTCACATCATCATAGACAATATTTTCCCAGTTATCCTCATTCTTTACTGCACTGACCTCCACGACACATTTGTTTGCCTGAGAAGCCACCTGATAGAGTGCCCGGCTCATTTCCCGGTAATTATCGACCGTCAGGGCAGGATATGTAACCGCTTCTTCCTGCTGTACGTCTCCTTCTCCTTCCCCCGTCGGATCCTTCTCCGTCACATCTTCATCCGTATCTTCGGGAATCGAAACGGTGCCGCTTTTTCCTGAAAAAATAACTTCTGCCCACGGTCTTGCCGCACAAAATGCCAGACAGGCAGTAAGACCGAATATCAAGCCTTTGCCTGCTGTTTTACAGATTATATTTCTTAGCTTTTCCCCAGTCATCTGTTCATCTTTAAACGTCTCCTGAAGAAAAGAATAATGTTCCTCTTCTTCATGATCGGACGCTTCCGGATTCTGTGACATAGATTCTTGCACTTTCTGATCTTCATCCCGCTTTTTGAACATGTTATTTCTCCTTCAATTCAAAGCGTTTCGTTCAATGCTCTCTTTAGTAGTATACATGATTCTGCTTCAATGTTCAATGATAATAAATTTATCCTTTTCACTTTCATTTCCAATATAAATACTGTAGAATAGAAACAGATAAAATATGAGGTGTAATTATGAATAAGAAAACTTTATATAAACTTGAATTTGATAAAATCATTAATATGCTCACAGAACATGCTTCCTCCCCGGGAGGAAAACAGGCCTGTCAGAAGCTGAAACCGATGACTGACATCGGAGCGATTGAAACCGCCCAGGAACAGACTGCCGCGGCATTTACCCGAATCATCAAGAAAGGTCATCTTTCTTTCAGCGGATGCTATGCTGTGACCGATTCCCTGAAACGACTGGAAATCGGCAGTGCGTTAAATGCAGCGGAACTTCTTCGAATCGGAAAGCTTCTGAAAGTGGCAGCACGGGCAAAGGTTTACGGCAAACACGATACTGTGGAAGAATGCGCGGATTGCCTGGATGCATACTTTGAACAGATTTCTCCGCTTGCCCCGGTCTGCGCCGAAATTGATCGTTGTATTATCAGCGAAGACGAAATCAGCGATGATGCCAGTTCAAAGCTGAAGCAGATACGCCGCAGCATTTCTGGAATGAATGACAAAATCCATTCCACATTAAACGGACTGTTAAACGGCTCACTTCGTTCCTATTTGCAGGATGCCATCATCACGATGCGTGGTGACCGGTATTGCCTTCCGGTGAAAGCAGAGTACCGCAGTCAGGTACAGGGCATGATCCACGATCAATCCTCTACCGGCTCTACTTTGTTCATCGAACCAATGGCGGTTGTAAAATTGAATAACGATTTGAAGGAGCTTTATGCCCAGGAACAGGAGGAAATTCAGGTCATTCTCGCCCGGATCAGTGCGGATGTGGCTGAATATACCGAAGAGATCCGCACCGATTACCGCGTCATGACCGAACTGGATATGATTTTTGCAAAAGGTGCTCTGGCACTGGATATGAACGCAAGTCGTCCCACTTTTAATACAAAAGGGCGAATCCGAATCCGTGAGGGTCGACATCCTCTTCTTGACAAGAAAAAAGTTGTGCCGATCAGTGTTACGTTAGGAGATACTTTTGATCTGCTCATCGTCACAGGACCAAATACCGGCGGCAAGACGGTTTCTTTGAAAACGGTTGGGCTGTTTACTCTGATGGGGCAGGCCGGACTTCACATTCCGGCACTTGACCGTTCAGAACTTTCTGTATTCCGGCAGGTTTTCGCGGATATTGGGGATGAGCAGAGCATCGAACAGTCTCTGAGTACGTTTTCTTCCCACATGACGAACATCGTATCGTTCTTGAAACACGTAGATGAAGATTCGCTGGTACTTTTCGATGAGCTTGGCGCAGGAACAGATCCGACAGAAGGTGCTGCACTTGCCATTGCAATTTTGTCTTATCTGCATAATCGGGGAATTCGCACCATGGCTACCACACACTACAGCGAACTGAAGGTATTTGCACTCTCGACACCGGGCGTGGAAAATGCCTGCTGCGAGTTCGATGTTGAAACCTTAAGTCCCACCTACCATCTACTGATCGGAATTCCCGGAAAGAGTAACGCGTTTGCAATTTCTGAGAAGCTCGGACTCCCCTCTTACATCATTCAGGATGCCAAAAGCCGTCTGAGTGAGGAGGACGAATCCTTTGAGGATCTGCTGACCGATCTGGAGGCAAGCCGCAAAACCATTGAAAAAGAGCGGGATGAAGTTGCTTCCTACCGTCGGGAGATGGAACGCATGAAATCCGAAATGAAGATCAAGCAGGATAAACTGGACGCACAGCGCGACAAGATTCTCCGGGAAGCCAACGAAAAAGCAAGCGCTATTGTAAGAGAAGCGAAGGATTTTGCCGATGAGACTATGAAAAATTTCCGCAAATTCGGCAAGGAAAATGTGTCTGCTGCCGAGATGGAGAAAGAACGGGAACGCATCCGTAAACAACTGGCAAAGACACAGAATTCTTCCCGTATCGAACCGGCAAAACCGAAAAAGGAGCACAAGGCTTCTGATTTCCACCTCGGAGATTCCGTCAAGGTACTCAGTATGAATCTTACCGGAACAGTGAGCTCCCTTCCTGACGCAAAAGGTAATCTTTTCGTACAGATGGGAATCTTGCGCTCCCAGGTATCCATGTCGGACCTTGAAATCATTGAAGAACCACTGACAATTACCGCAAAGCAGATGCGGCGTACTTCCAGCGGCAAAATGAAAATGAACAAATCCATGCACATCAGTTCCGAGATTAATCTTCTCGGTAAAACGGTGGATGAAGCCGTTGCCGAACTCGACAAATACCTGGATGATGCGTATCTTGCCCATTTAAGCCCGGTCCGCATTGTACACGGAAAGGGAACCGGTGCACTGCGCAATGGCATCCATCAATATCTGCGCCGTCAAAAGCATGTCAAATCCTTCCGTCTCGGAGCATTTGGCGAGGGAGATGCCGGTGTAACGATTGTAGAATTCAAATAAGACTGTGCGAACAGTAAACCACAGGTATGCTATCTCATTGAAAGGACATAAATCATGGTAACAAAACAGAAAATTTTAATTGTAGATGATGATGAAAATATTGCAGAGCTGATTTCTCTCTACCTGACGAAGGAATGCTTTGACACAATGATGGTACACGATGGTGAAGATGCTCTGACTGCGTTTGACAGCTACCATCCGAACTTAGTTCTTCTGGATCTCATGCTTCCGGGAATTGACGGCTATCAGGTATGTCGTGAAATCCGCAGCAAATCCAGCACTCCGATCATCATGCTCTCTGCAAAAGGGGAGGTTTTCGATAAAGTACTCGGTCTGGAACTCGGAGCTGATGATTACGTACTCAAACCCTTTGATTCCAAAGAGCTGGTCGCACGTATCAAAGCTGTTTTAAGACGTTATCACCCTGCAAAATCGGAACAAAATATTCCGGACCGTGGAAAATGTGTGGAATACCCCGGCATCGTGATCAATCTTACCAACTATTCCGTCATGGTGGACGGTGTAAATGTTGACATGCCGCCGAAGGAGCTGGAACTTCTGTATTTTCTTGCTTCTTCTCCCAATCAGGTATTTACCAGGGAACAGCTTCTGGATCAGATTTGGGGATATGAATACATCGGAGATACCCGCACGGTCGACGTACACATCAAACGTCTTCGTGAAAAGATAAAGGACCATCCGTCCTGGAGACTGAGCACGGTCTGGGGCATAGGCTATAAATTCGAGGTGAAAGAATGAAAAGTACTCTCTACATGAAATTTGTGCTTTTATATGCTATTTTCGGATTTTTGAGTCTTTTTACGGTAAGTGCACTTTCATCGACACTGACTTCCAGTTATCTGGAACGTGAGATATCGGGAAATTTATATCAGGAGGCGAATCTGGTCACCTCCGACTATCTTCCAAGATATTTTTCGGAACAGATTTCTACCGCGGATGTCTACACACAGCTGAACGGAATGCGCTCTTATCTGGATTCAACGATCTGGTTTGTTGACAAAGAAGGAAACATGATCGCATCTGCCAAAAGCGAAAATGCTTCCTATATTCCTTCTTACATTGAGGATTTTGATCCGGCTGAAGCGGGAAGCAGTCAGTATCTGATTGGTGATTATCACGGATATTTTGATCAGAAAATGATCACTGTGATCGCACCTGTAACACAGAAATTTTCTACCAAGGGGTATCTGCTGATCCATAAGCCTTATCGCGACATAGATCAAAGTCGTTCCATCATTACCCGGAACACCGCAATTATAGTTTTAGTTGTATATTTGTTGTCTTTCATGATTTTTATGGGAATACATTTTTTCATCTACCGTCCGCTCTGTAAAATCACGGATGCCGCCAAGCAATATGCTTCCGGCAATCTGGACGTCGTGATTCCGGTTGATACTCAGGATGAAATGGGCTACCTGTCCGCTTCCCTGAATTACATGTCTTCTCAACTAAAAGATATGGAAGATTACCAGAAAAAATTTGTGGCGAATGTCTCACACGATTTCCGTTCCCCTCTGACTTCCATCAAAGGTTACGTGGAAGCCATGGCCGATGGCACAATCCCTCCGGAAATGCAGGATAAATACTTGAAGATCATTCTGTTCGAAACGGAACGTCTGACAGATCTTACCCGAGATTTGCTCACCTTGAACGAATTTGACACCAAAGACCTTCTTCTGGATAAGACATCTTTCGATATTCATGAAGTCATACGAAACACAGCCGAATCCTTCGAAGGAACCTGCACGGCAAAGAAAATTACGATTGAGCTTCTGTTTGCTTCTCGCAAACTGCATGTTTATGCTGACAAACGCAAAATCCAACAGGTACTCTACAACCTTCTGGACAATGCAATTAAGTTCAGCGGCACGGATTCCTCGATTACCGTCGAAACCACTGAGCGCGGAGAAAAAGTGTTCGTTTCTGTAAAAGATAACGGAATCGGCATTCCCAGATCCAGTCTGAATAAGATATGGGAACGTTTCTATAAAACAGACGCTTCACGGGGGAAAGACAAAAAAGGAACCGGACTTGGTCTTTCCATCGTAAAAGAAATCATCCAGGCTCACAATGAAAACATCAACGTGATCAGTACAGAAGGCGTTGGAACTGAATTTATTTTCTCTTTGCAGAGAGGATAAAGAAACCCGCCGTATCCCGATCCAGCTTCTCGCTGAGTCTTGATACGGCGGGTTTTCCTATAGCTAATCATGTCTGACTGATTCTCTGATTGTTAATACATCATTTTCTGAATTGCTTCGCTGTCCATATTATCTCTTGTCACCCAGGTGAATCCTGCATTCACTTCTGCTTCATTGCCCTGACTGAGGATCGCGCGTGCGCAGGCTACGACTGTAGCGTAACCGATTCCGTATGGATTCTGAACAATCAAGCCATCCAATGAACCTTCTTCCAGACGCTCCAGCTGTTCCTTTCCGCCATCAAAGCTGACCACTTTGACATCATTTCCATCCAACTCCTCCAGAACACTGAGTACCAGTTTTGCCGTCGTTTCATTCGTTGTATAGATTCCCTTCACATCCGGGTGTTTTTCCAATATATACTTCACTGCATCTTCCTGAGTCATACTTGCAGCAGCCTCGTCCACGTCCGGAGTATCACTGTCTTCACCATCTTTCTCCGGCTCGCTGCTGCCATTGTCCTCTGTCTTATCTTCTTCTTTTTGTTCCAGTTCAATCTGCTTCTGTAAATCTTCCAGATCATCCAGGTGATACTTTTCTACCACCTGCACATTCGAATGCTTCTGCTGAATCGTATTTTGGAATCCTTCTTCTCTCTCTTTTGCTGAGGTTGATTTGTTATCATGCATCACAGCAATTACTTCGCCCTCATTATCAATCATATCGCAAAGCTTATTCGCCGCCATGGCCGCTGCTTCCATGTTATTTGTATCGATCATACATACGATATCCTGATAATCTGTCCCCGAATCAAATGCTACTACCGGAATTCCATTTTCAGCCGCCAGATCAAACTGTACTTCACAGGCCCCAGAGTCAACTGCCGCAATTCCTATTGCTGACGGATAGCGTGCCAGTTCTTCATCCAGAATATTTACCTGGTCATCCACATCATCTTCCATCGCCGGTGCAGAATACGTCAGCTTGACTTTATCATCACCCTTATATCCCAACATACTGTTCATATCATCAATGGCTCTCTGAGCTCCTGCCTTGATTTCTGTCCAATAAGCAGATGAACTGCCTCTTCCAATAATGGAAATGCTTGTTCCCTTCTCAAGCGTAAGCCCCTGTACATTTCCATAAGCCATCGGCTGCAATACATCCAGATTGCTCTGCTTTTCATTGGTCTGCACTTCTGTCTTATTCGTAGCAGTATTGCTGTCATTTCCAGTATTCTGCGCCTGTTCACTGCATCCCATTACAAACAAAGATACGCACAAGATCACAGCTAAACTATTCCATCGTTTTCTCATATAACCTCGCTCCATTTCGTCTGTCCAGTATTCTTTCTCTTCGTGTAAATATCAAGTTCGACTCGGCAGAACCGTAAATCCGCTTGTTCATATACTAACCACTATACACCAAAACCCTAAAAATGGGGAGAAATTTTTTCTTAAGATTTCGTAAAGATTCTATGCATAATTTACAAAAATATGAGCAAGGTTATGCAATGTTCATAATTTAAAGCATAAATTCCCTTGTATATTTACGAATGATGTATTAGAATAGAATCATGCTGAACAGCAAAACTTTTATATAAAAGGAGGATACATAACTATGGCACATGTAATTTCTGATGAATGTGTAAGCTGTGGCGCTTGCGAAAGCGAATGCCCAGTAGGAGCTATCGCTATGGGTGATGATCATATGCAGATCAACGCTGACGCTTGTGTTGATTGCGGCGCTTGCGAAGCAGCTTGTCCTACAGGAGCTATCAGCGCTGAATAATCAGCTTTCTGCAACTCTGATGTAGCAAAGTAAAAGGCAGTGGATTTTAGAATCCGCTGCCTTTTTTGCAGGATTTGTCGAACGATTTTTCCTCCATTTTCAATATTCTATGCTACAATGTAAGTGTTACATGTACTAGCTTCAGAAACTTTTTTGTTTTCTGAAGGTCATTAATAGAATAAGGGGGTATCGTATGGGCGACGTTCATTATATGATATCAGAAGCGGCAAAACAAGTAGGCGTGGAATCCCACGTCCTGCGTTATTGGGAAGAAGAACTGAATCTCCCGATCGGACGCACTGATATGGGGCATCGACACTATACGAAGGAGGATATACAGCTTTTTTGCTGTATCAAAGAACTGAAAAATCAGGGTATACAACTAAAGGATCTTAAAGGATTAATTCCTGACCTGATTCGTACCCGGGAAATACTGAAAGCCAAAAATAATCACCCCAAAGAAGATCCGGATCTTAAAGGCCGAACCTCTGAGCCACTTCCTTCTGAAAGCGGTACCGGCACTCCCGTCCAGGACCCAACTCTTGCATTTCGCGCAGTAGTACAGGAAATCATTACCGGAAACAATAAAGTTCTGGAAGAGCTCATTACCAGAAGTGTCTCTGAAAAAGTAAACAAAAACATGGATTTTCTTCTTCAGGCGAAAGAGCGCCAGGAAGAAGACCGGTTTCGAAAACTGGATCACTTGATCCGGCAACAGCAGAATAGTCGACGCGAGGCAGCAAGACCTGCTCCTGTACGATATCTGCACAAAATCTTTGGAGAAACCTAAATCTTATTTTCATATTAGGCACTTACACAAAAAGATTGCACCACGGTGCAATCTTTTTACTCGTCATAATCCTGTTTTCTCTGTGAATTTGCAAATTTCGTGTATTGTGGCAGCCAGGTCAGCGTAACCGTACCGATCGGACCATTTCTCTGCTTGGCAATAATGATCTCTGCCTCATTCACATGTTCTGTATCTTTATTATAGTAATCGTCTCGGTAAATAAACATAACCACATCCGCATCCTGCTCGATCGCCCCGGATTCACGAAGATCCGAGAGCATCGGACGATGATCCGGTCTCTGCTCTACCGCACGGCTGAGCTGTGATAACGAAATAACCGGAACATGCAGTTCTCTCGCAAGAGCTTTCAGTGAACGGGAAATGTCGGAAATTTCCTGCTGACGCGACTCACTTCTTCCTCCTACACTTCCGCTCATAAGCTGCAGGTAGTCGATAATGATCAGTTCCAGATTGTGTTCCAGTTTGTATTTTCTACATTTGGAACGCATTTCCGAAATAGAAATTCCAGGCGTATCGTCAATGATCAGATTGGATCGTCCGATGATTCCTGCACCCTCGATCAGCTTCTCCCAGTCGGAATCTTTTAGATTACCGGTTCTCAGAAGCTGTGCATCCACATAGGATTCCAAAGAAAATAATCGATTTACCAGCTGTTCCTTTGACATCTCGAGACTGAAAATAGCTACGGTTTTATTCTGCCTGAACGCAACATGCTGCGCGATATTCAGGACAAATGCCGTCTTTCCCATAGACGGTCTGGCTGCAACCAGAATCAGGTCGGACGGCTGAAGTCCGGATGTCTTGTAATCCAGATCAATGAAACCCGTCGGGATTCCGGTAACCGTACCTTTGCTTTTCGAAGATTTTTCAATTTTCTCCAATGCATTTAATACAACCTGCTTGATTGGTACGAAATCCCCGTTATTTCGATTCTGAACCAGTTCGAATACTTTTTTCTCAGTCCGTTCCATAATCGCTTCTACCGGTTCCTTAGCCAGATAACAGGCATTCGCGATTTCCTCATTCATCTTGATCATTTTGCGAAGTGTTGACTTTTCAGCAACAATCTCCGCATAATACTTCACATTTGCCGAAGTCGGCACAGCAGCGAGCAGATCCCGCACAAATTCCAGACTGCTGATTTCCTCAGGAACATCCTTCTCTTTCAAACGGTTCTGCAACGTGATCAAATCAACAGGCTTTCCTTCGTTGAACAACTCCACCACCGAATCAAAGATCACTCCATAAGCGGTCTGATAGAAATCATCTCCACAAATAATCTCGGAAGCCGTTGTGATCGCATCCCGGTCCATCAGCATAGCACCGACAACAGACTGTTCTGCTTCTATACTGTGCGGCGGTACCCGCTTGATAAGCGCTTCATCCATTCACAGCTCCCCCTATGCCTCTCCTACATGTACTTTCAGCTCTGCCGTTACTTTCGGATGCAATTTTACCGGCACAAGATGCATTCCAAGTGTTTTTATCGATTCTTTTAATTGAATTTTCTTTTTATCGATATCAATTCCCATCTGCTCTTTGACAGCAACTGCAATCTCCTTTGATGAAACAGAACCAAATGTCTTGCCGCCTTCCCCGGTTTTGATCTTCAGTTCTACTTTACCTTCTCCAAGTTTTGCTGCCAGTTCCTTTGCAGCATCAAGATTTTCCTGAGCAACTTTTTCCTCATTCTGCTTTTTCAGCTTCAGATCATTCAAATTCTTTCCATTTGCTTCAACCCCAAACTTTTTCGGTAAAATAAAGTTTCTTGCATATCCGTCATTTACATTTACAATTTCTCCTTTTTTCCCAAGAGACTTCACGTCCTGCATTAAAATAACTTTCATCTAGATATCTCCTTCTTCAATCATAATATCAATTGTTTTCTTAAGTGTCTCGATTGCTTTCACCATATCGGTATGTTCGAACTGCGCCCCGGCTGTATTGATATGTCCGCCTCCGCCCAGTCGTTCCATAATGATCTGAACATTTACCTCATCAATCGATCTTGCGCTGACATAAATCTTTCCGTTATATACAGTAAGTACAAAGGACGCTTTGATTTCCTCAATATTGAGAAGTTCATTTGCCGCCTGTGCACCAATGATCGTCGGGCTTTCAATTCCCAGATGTTCTCCTCTGGCGATTGCATAAACATCCCTGTAAACTTCTGTACTGCTGATAACCGATGCTTTCGCTCTATAAGAAGCCATGTCGTCCCGGAGAAGTTTGCGAACATAGGTAATATCCGCTCCACATCTTCGCAAATATGCTGCCGCCTCGAATGTACGTACTCCTGTCCGATTCATAAAATTATTCGTATCAACCAGAATACCTGCATACAGACTGTTTGCTTCCATCACAGTCATCTTCAAATCGTCTGCAATATACTGCAAAACCTCTGCAACCATTTCACAGGCAGAAGAAGCATACGGCTCAATATAAGACAAAACCGCATTTTCAATCACTTCATCGCTCTGGCGGTGATGATCCAGAACCGCAATCGTCTTCGTCATGCGAAGAAGCCGTTCGCATTCCGTCATCTTTGGCTTATTCGTATCCACTACAACAACCATCGTATTTTCATCCGCCAGTTCCTCCGCCTCTCGGGGGGTGACAAACAGATCCTCCGGGTATGCTGTATTATTAGAAAATGCTTCATACAATGGCCGTAATGTTACCGAAATATCATCCAACACGATATTGACCTTCTTCTCCATCGCAGATGCCGCACGATAGATTCCGATTGCTGCGCCAAAAGAGTCTACATCCGGTATCTTGTGCCCCATTACGATCACACGCTCTTTTGCAATGATAAACTCCCGGAGTGCCTCAGCCTTGACACGAGCTTTCACACGCGTATTTCTGGAAGTCTGTTCACGTTTTCCGCCATAATAAGTAATTCCTTTGCAATTTTTTACAACTGCCTGATCACCACCACGGGCAAGAGCCAAATCAATTGCAACGCGGGCATAGTTATACCCCGCCGAATATGTGTCCTTGCTCAGTCCCAATCCGATACTGAGCGTAGCCGGAACCTGATTTCCAATATTTACGTTCTTCACATCGTCCAGAAGCGAGAACCGGTCCGCTTCCATCCGATTGAAACTTTCCTTCTTAATTACAATAAAATACTTATCTTTCTCCAGCTTCTTTGCAATACCATTCAGATTTGCAATATACTGGTTGATCTTACGGTCGATCAGAGCCACCAGAAGAGACTGACGAACCTCTTCCACACTCTCCATCACTTCATCATAATTATCGATGTAAATCAGTCCGGCAACAAGGCGCTGTTCCTCATTTTCACGAATATAAGCATTCAATTCGGTTACATCCTGCAAATGAACTGCAACGAAATATTCCTTCTCTTCCGGAAATTCCAGCAACTGTTCAGATTCATTAAAATCCTCCACAGATACATATTGGATTTCTGCCTGATAATCCTTGTCCTTGTAACCGAATTCCAGATTGACCGTCTCCCCTTCTTCCTTCGGGAAAGCACTTCGGTTCAGTTCCGGAATATATCTGCTCAAATACGCATCTTTTCTCTTTTCTTCTCCCAACACATCGTCAAACTGTGTATTGGTCCAGATAATCTTACCATCACTTTGCAATATTGCATATGGTATAGACAATTCCTTTAACAGTGTATTCTGGACTACGCTGTACTGCGCAGCGAACTCCACCATGTCCGCCAGTACCAGCGATTTACTGTAAAAGTACATGACAGTCACACACGCAGCATACACGAGAACAAATACGCCCATGACGATTCCGGCTTTCTTATCGATCCAGAAAATCCAGATATTCATCGCTATCAGAAATAGCGTCATGATTGACGGCCACTGCATATAAAATTTTAATTGTCCTTGTAATTTGATATCCTGCTTCATAATAGTCATTCCTCATAATCAGCTGTACTGGTTGAACTTCGTTCTTTCGCTCACGGGCTTTCGCCCTATGAAAATCATAGCCCGCAAGCTTGCCTGCCAGCAGGCAGTCTGTCACTTTTGGTTTTCGTTTGGTTTTTCCCCGCCGTGCCAAGCTCAAGAACTTCGTTCTTTCGCTCACGGGCTTTCGCCCTATGAAAATCATAGCCCGCAAGCTTGCCTGCCAGCAGGCATCTTGCTGTCTTTGATTTTCGCACGGCTCATTGCCTACTTGAACATTATATCACCTTTCTTTTGTTTAGGGAAGTAGAAATGATTTTGTATCTTTATTCTAGTGTGCTGGCGTGAAGTTTTGTTTGGTATCAGGATGGTCTATATAATCCACACAATGAACTCATCTAATTCAAGCCATCATGTATCCAACACCACAATTCCACCTCCGCGACTTCTCAGAGTTCCCTCCCCATTTGAAAAAGTCAGCCCGAAGAAGGGCGCATAGATTGATATCGAACAATCCAGTCGTGCTTTTAGCGGAGGTGAAATCCGGTGCTTACGCAGTCTTAGGTGCGAGGGCATTCCCGAGCACCTTAGTCTGCGTTAGCAACTAGTTCACCGCAGCGTCACGACGTTCGCTATCAATCTATGCGCCCTTCTTCGGGCGTCCCTTATTCAAAAAAACACTTTTTATTATTTTGTATTATATCCATCTGGATTCTGGCTCTGCCATCTCCATGAGTCTTCACACATTTCTTCGAGTCCGCGCTCTGCAACCCATCCGAGTTCTTCTTTTGCCTTCGTTGCATCAGAATAGCAGGTTGCGATATCGCCAGGTCTTCTTGCTTTGATCTGGTAAGGAATCGGTTTTCCACATGCTTTTTCAAATGCATGAACCATATCCAATACGGAATATCCGGTTCCGGTTCCAAGATTGTACACGCATACACCGGCTTTTTCTTCAATCTTCTTAAGTGCTTTTACGTGGCCGATTGCAAGGTCTACAACATGGATGTAATCACGCACGCCGGTTCCGTCATGTGTATCGTAATCGTCGCCGAATACGCCGAGGCACTCCAGCTTGCCGATAGCAACCTGAGTGATATACGGAATCAGATTGTTCGGAATTCCCTTCGGATCTTCTCCCATCAGACCGCTCTTATGTGCTCCAATCGGGTTGAAGTAGCGAAGAAGCACTACATTCCATTCCGGGTCTGCAGTATGCAAATCTGTCAGAATCTGTTCAAGCATCCATTTTGTCCATCCGTATGGATTGGTACAGGTTCCTTTCGGGCATTCCTCTGTGATCGGAATGAATGCCGGATCTCCGTAAACAGTAGCTGAAGAGCTGAAGATAATATTTTTAACGCCATGATTGCGCATCACTTCACAAAGAGTGAGCGTTCCGCCGATGTTATTCTGATAGTATTCCAACGGTTTTGCTACAGACTCACCTACTGCTTTCAGTCCGGCGAAATGAATAACGGAATCTATGCTTTCTTTTGAGAAAATCTCATCCAGCGCAGCTCCGTCCCTGATATCTGCCTGATAGAAAGTTACCTTTTTCCCGGTAATCTTCTCCACACGTCTAAGTGCTTCCTCAGAAGAATTGCATAAGTTGTCCACAACAACTACGTCATAGCCTGCATTTAAAAGTTCTACGCATGTATGACTTCCAATAAATCCAGCTCCACCCGTTACTAAAATTGCCATGATCTAATCCTCCTATATGTTCGAATCATTTCTTCTAAACTTACTATATCATACTTTTCTGAAATAGGGAATACTTTTTACTAAATTTTTCAATTATATTTACTAAAAATATTGGTCGTTTTACTAAACACCCATCCTTTTATATAAGATAAAAGCCCTTGCCGGACAAGCACGGGCTCTCTATCTTTATTTGTACTTATCAATAATCTCACGCATGGTATCCCATTTAGCTTCCATATCCTTAACCAACTTGAACTGAGTTCTGCAGCGATCCAGGTTATGATTTTCGCGATGGATCTTAAAATAAGTATCCCCCTGCAGGTAATCGGTCAGGAAACGCATACCACATTCAAAGGTCATGACCATAGCGCCCGTTGGCATCAGGTCGATTTCCTTCTCTGTCAGTTTACCTCCACAACCCTCAATAAATCCCTTTGCATAGAGATCGAAGAGTTCCATATCGCAGGAAACTTTCGAAAGATCCTGTTCATCTTCCGTAGCTGTACTCGCTCCGAAACGGATCGAATCACCGAAATCATTCATGGCAAGTCCAGGCATAACCGTATCCAGGTCGATTACACAGATGCCTTTCCTTGTCTTGTTATCAATCATGATATTGTTCAGCTTCGTATCATTGTGCGTAACACGGAGCGGGATCTCTTTCTTTTCCAGCAGATCCGCGAACACATTTGCCAGATGTTCATGCTCCAGAACAAACTGAATCTCCTTCTGTACAGAAGCAGCACGTCCGCATACATCATCTTCCACCGCTTTCTTAAATACCTGGAATCTTGCTTTTGTATCATGGAATCCTTCAATCGTCTCATGAAGCGTTTCTGCCGGATATTCTGCAAGGAGTCTCTGGAAATTGCCAAAAGCGACTGCACTCTGATAAAAGTCTTCCGGACTTTCTACCTGATCGTAACTGGTTGCATCCGTAATGAATTTGTAGGATCTCCAGTATTCACCTTCAGAGTCTACAAAATATGGCATATTATCAACGGTACGGATCACATTCAGTGTCTCACGGTCCGGATCCCCTCCGTTTTCAATAATCTTCTTGCGCAGATAAGAAGTCACGTTCAGGATATTCTCCATAAGTTCTATCGGTTTTGTGAAAATGTTCTTGTTCATTCTCTGTAAAATAACCTTGATCGTTCCCATTTCTGCGATTTCAAATGTCAACAGATATGTATCATTAATATGCCCACTACCATAAGGTCTTTCATCGATCAGCACGCCTTCATACCGGAACTGGCCTATCGCTTCATCAATTTTTCCTTTTCCCATTATGCTTCCCCCCAAAGTTTCTCAGGATAACGTCCTTCTGCCTTCATTTTCTTAATTGCCTGAACTACAACCGGTTTGTCTTCTTTATAAGTCACTCCATACCATTTATCTGCAGAAGCCAGAACTGCAACCGTTGCACGTCCTTCTTCCAGAAGTGTACTTACGACAGCCGGAAGGAAATATTCACACTTCATCGGATTTGATACAAGTCCCTTTTCCAGAAATGCCGGGAATCCAGCCTTGATTTCATCTAGAATGCTGCGTGTGAATCCCCACATATTCATAGACACCAGTGTATCTCCCGGAAGTTCGGTCCATGACGCTCCATCATCTTCAGAATAAGCGATTCCACCGTTTCTCTTCTCAATACGTGTTCTTTCTGTGATGCGTACCAGTTCTCCGGCCTCATTCGTATCACACACTCCACGTGCCACATGACCATTGTCCGTAACCGTATTTTCCAGCTTATATCCTACCATCGTGTAACGATATTTATCATCATCCTCATGAGTTGCAAGATAATCATAGATAACCTGGAACGCATCTCTTCCATAGTAGTCATCTGCATTAATTACAGCGAATGGCCCGTCTATCTCATCGATCGCGCTCAGAACCGCATGAGCCGTTCCCCACGGTTTCACACGTCCTTCCGGCACTTCAAATCCTTCCGGAATATTGTGCAGATCCTGATATACATAAGCAACCTCCATCTGCTCTGCCATACGATTTCCGACAGCCTCTTTAAAATCTGCTTCATTTTCTTTTTTGATAATGAAAACAACTTTTTCAAAGCCTGCGCGCTTTGCGTCAAAGATGGAGAAGTCCATGATGATATGTCCCTGCTCATCTACCGGATCAATCTGTTTGAGTCCACCGTAACGACTTCCCATTCCTGCCGCCATGATTACTAATACTGGTTTTTTCATTTTCCATCTCTCCCTACTTTTATTTTCGTTTTACTTACTTTAACTAAGTCCATAATATAACTTTTTCTCTCTTTCGTCTTTATATAATCAATCTCTAAATTTGTCTTATTATATCCTTATATATAGATTATTTCCGATTATTTGCACATATGTGAAAAATTCATTTATATTATCTTTTTATCATTTTGCACTATCAGCCACTTATGATTGATTTTTTCCGAACATTGGTTTAATATACTTATTGAGAATATATATTTCGGTTCAATGACTCTGATTATTTATCATTCGCACCGTCACACTGGAGGCAATATATGGGTTATATTGGCGTACAACTTGAAGATTCCATTCATATTGATGAATTATACACTGTTCATTATTTTGAGTACATGAATAATTTTTCTTTTGCAGGTGAATCCCACAATTTCTGGGAGTTTCTCTATGTAGACAAAGGAGAAGTCGGTGTCATTACGGAAACGACCTACCACCTGCTAAAAAAGGGCGATATTATTTTCCATCAGCCCAATGAGTTCCACGCAGTAAAGGCAACCGGTGATTCTGCCCCCAATCTGGTCGTGGTATCATTTGCATCGAAATCGCCAGCCATGAATTTTTTTGCCGGTAAGATCCTGCGAATTGATGAGTTGGAGCGAAACCTTCTGGCAGATACGATCATCGAAGCAAGAGACTGCTTCGCGTGTCGCCTGGATAATCCGTATCTGCAGCATATGGAAAAGAAAACACCAAATTCTTTCGGGGCAGAACAGATGATACGACTTGATCTGGAGCACCTGCTGATTCATCTGGTCCGCCATAATACCAATCCGATTGTTTTTAAGAAAAATTTCCCAAAACTCCCTCCCAAGTCAACCACAAGCCGGAGCGATACCGAGATTTTCAACCGGGTGGTAAATTATCTGGAAGCCCATATTCACTCGCATGTGACCATAGAGCAGATCTGCCGCGATAATCTGATCGGACGTTCGCAGCTTCAGAAGATTTTCCGCGAAAAATGTTCCAAGGGAGTCATCGAATACTTCTCATCCATGAAAATCGATGTGGCCAAGCAGATGATCCGAACAAATCACATGAACTTCACCCAGATTTCCGAACAGCTCGGTTATACTTCGATTCATTATTTTTCCCGGCAGTTTAAGAAAATCACCGGGATGACTCCTTCCGAATATGCCTCTTCGATCAAGGCCATGGCAGGCGGCAGTTTTGATGATTAACCGAATACACGCAAAACAAAAAGGCTGAATTCCCGGAAAATTTCCCGAGATTCAGCCTTAATATTTTAATTAATCCTGAACGTATGGCATTAAAGCGATATGTCTTGCTCTCTTGATTGCTACTGTAAGAGCTCTCTGATGTTTTGCACAGTTTCCTGTGATTCTTCTCGGAAGGATCTTTCCTCTTTCAGAAACATATTTCTTTAATTTTGCTACATCTTTATAATCGATTTCGTTGTTCTCTTTACCACAGAATACACAAACTTTTTTTCTTCTGCGTCCGCCTCTTCTCTTCATCGGAGAATCTGGTCTGTTTCCTTTTTCGAATGCCATTTTGCACATCTCCTTTCCTAGTTAAAAGGTAATTCCTCATCAATTCCGTCCGGAATATTCATGAAGCCGTCACCAGCATCTACGCTTGGTGCCGGAGCCGGGGCGTTCTGATAAGACTGCGCGCCGCTCGCATTCTTGCTTTCTGCAAATTCCTGCTCCTCAACAACAACCTCTGTTGTATAGACCTTCACACCATCTCTGTTGGTATAGCTTCCGGTCTGGATTCGTCCGCAGACCGTAACGCGCATTCCCTGACGGAAATAACGTTCTGTAAATTCTGCGCTCTTACCGAAAACAACACAGTTGATAAAATCTGCACTCTGTTCTCCGTCACGCTTGAATCTACGGTCTACAGCCAATGTATATCTTGCAATAGCGAGAGCATTCTCACCTTGTGAATATCTTACTTCAGGATCTCTTGTCAAACGTCCCATTAAAACCACTTTATTCATACGCTGCCTCTTTCTAAGCTTCGTCTTTCACGCATAAATATCTGATTACACCGTCCATGATACGGATTCTCTTCTCAACTTCGCCCGGTGTAGTTGTATCAGATTCGAAGTGGACAAAGTAGTAATAAGCTTCTTTCATTTTCTGGATTTCGTAAGCTAATCTTCTCTTTCCCCATTCATCAACGTCAGTTACGTTACCGCCGAAACGTGTTACAAGTGCTTTCACCTTTTCGATAACTTCTGCTCTGGCGTCGTCTTCGAGTTTTGCGCTGACAACAACTGCTAATTCATATTTGCTCATGTCCTGCACCTCCTTATGGTCTCTGGCTCCCGGATTCGCCGGGAACAAGGATAAAAATAGTATATCACAAGTTGGTATGATACCATAAATCAACACACGTTTCAAGCTTTTTTTCTAATTTCTTTTGTATTTTTCTCCACAAGTTTTCTGGAAACCATCACCTGATGTCCGCATCCCTGGCATTTCAGCCGGAAATCTGCTCCCACACGCAAGATCTCCCACTCCGAGTTTCCGCAGGGATGTGGCTTTTTCATCCGGATGATGTCTCCCACTTCGAATTTTACATCTATAGCCATCTTCTCCTCCTGTTTTTCAATTTTGTTTCCTAATTTTTGACCTCAACCAGCATCCCGTGAACGACTAAACGTTCATCATTATTCGCCTTTGTACAGGTTGAAAGCGTTACAATTTTGGAATCCAGATCCGGTTCCACACCTGTATCGTAAAAGCTGGATTCTTTTGTTATTTGAAGGAATGACCGGAACGCCTCATCATCCGCAAATTCATATGTATAATTCTCAGCTATATCTTTTACAATGCCCGCAGAATAGATCTGATATTTCAGCTGTGCGCCATCCGGAGTATAAATATAAAAGCAAGGATATTTCTTCCAGAACTCTTCACTTTCATATTCATCCAGTTCATTAAACATCGTTCCGTTATTCATATGATGTCCGTAAATAATTGTATTTCTGTCAGTAAAATCCGGATTATTATCCACATTAACGAAAATCGTTCCAACCGTATTCTCATACCCCTTAAACGTCTTCGACAAATATTCACTGTTGTCTTTTCCCTGAACTACCGGATAATTTATAATCGCAGGTTCATCGAAACGAATCCATGCCACGACGTCCGGGTTGATTTCCTTCAACGCGTCAAAGTCCACCTGATAACGATCCGCTTCCTCTTGATCAATGCTCACAACCGTTTTCTCAATTTCGTCATATTCTGCTTCTCCTTTGTGATATCCATAATAAATATCAAACAACTGATAAGCTGAGTATGCAAAAACTGCCAGAGCAATAATCAAAATGATCTTGCTGATAACTCCAGCCGCCTTTGAGCCTTTACTGTGCCGTTTCCTTGGGCCTCTTCTGTGCGTTTTCTTTTTGTGTCCCGTGCTTTTTCCAGCCATATGCTCTGATTGCATTTCTTTTTCCTGTATGCCGGTATGCTCCGCATACTCTTTTTTCGGACGTTTTCTACGCTGTTCTTCGTTCATTCCTTCCGGGCGTCTTTTCGGGCGTTCATTCATCATACCTTCCGAATGTTTTCGCCGACGTTCTTCTCCCGCTCCTTCCGGACGCTTCCTACGACGTTCTTCTCCTGCTCCTTCCGGACGCTTCCTACGACGTTCTTCTCCTGCCCCTTCCGGACGCTTTTTTCTATTTTCTTTCTGTATATCTTCTTTTTTTATTTCCCTATTTTTTTCTTCTTCCATTACTGCCTCCCGGGAATCTTGTTATAACCAGAAGTATAACACACTTTTTAGACTTTTTTAATAAGAAGTTTATTGATTCCACAGAAAGTCTGTGTAAAATAATAATATACCTTTTACCACAACACTACTATAAAGATTGGATGATTAGAAATGAAAGAAAAATTTATGCGTTTTATGTATGGTCGCTATGGGGTCGATTCTTTTGGAAGATTTATGATGTGGACCGGAATTATCATGTTTCTTCTTTCCGGCTTTTTTCGATGGAACTTTTTGTACTATCTGGCGTTGGTAATACTTATTTATACTTATTTCAGAATGTTCTCCAGAAACATTTACAAGAGATCCTCCGAGAATCAATCTTTTCTGAAAGCGACCGCAGGCATTCGGAACTTCTGGTGGAACCAAAAAAAACTTTTCAAGCAGCGTAAGACGCATCATATCTATAAATGTCCTTCCTGCAAACAGAAAATCCGTGTTCCAAGAGGAAAGGGCAAGATTGAAATTCGCTGTCCGAAATGTCAGACTACCTTTATTAAACGCAGCTGATATTCTTAATTTCAATACATAATTTAAGGGAGCATATCACATGCTCCCTTAATCTATATATTTTCGGCATCATTCTGTTGATATTTCGTTTTGTTTCTTTCTGAAATATCATTATATCACTACAGATTTTTTTGCTTCAACTCTTTTCCCCATTTTCGTATAGATATGTTATACTTATGCATAGCGTTGCCTTACACCATTGGTGTATTGCGCAAAAACACAAAAAAGGAGATTTTATATGAAAAAAGGAAATTGGAAAGCACTTCTTCCGATCGGAGTCTTCCTGATCATGTATCTAGGCCTGGGAATTCTTTTTGAATACGGGCTGCATATCACAATGGGCTTCTATAATATTCCCATAGTAGTCTGTTTTCTGGCTGCTCTTCTGGTCGCCTGCCTTCAGAATCCAAAACTGAGTTTTGATGAAAAGCTGAAGGTCATGGCAAAAGGAGTCGGGGATAAGGATATCATCACTATGATTCTTATTTTCATGACCGCCGGAATTTTTGTCGGTGTTGTCGGCAGAAGCAGTGCTGAAAGCGTTGCCTATTTTCTGCTTTCACTGATTCCCGCGCGCTATGCAGTTATTGTACTTTTTATAGTCAGCTGTTTTGTATCTCTTGCCATGGGAACCTCCGTCGGAACGATCACTTTAATCACACCGATTGCTCTCGCCGTAGCTGAAGGTTCCGGTTTTGCCGCACCACTCTGTATCGGTTCTGTCATGAGCGGTGCCATGTTCGGTGACAACCTATCTTTCATTTCCGATACCACGATCGCCGCCTGCAATGGACAGGGCTGTGAAATGAAAGACAAATTCCGTGCCAATTTTGCCATTGCCCTTCCTGCGGCGTTGATCACTCTGTTCGTGTTCTTTATCCGCACCTCAGGGCATGCAGGATCTACGAATTTTCATACCGATTACAACCTGATCCAGGTTAGTCCTTATCTGCTCGTCCTGATTGGTGGAATCATCGGCATCAATGTATTTGTTGTCCTTTTGATTGGCATTGCATCCGGCTCCGTCATCATGCTCGCGACAGGCACCACAAAGGCCACAGAACTTCTGAGCCACATGGGAGACGGTGTTTCCAGCATGTATGAGACTACCATGGTCGCTATCCTCGTTGCCACCCTCTGTGCTCTGATTCACGAATACGGAGGATTCACCGCCCTTCTCGGTCTGGTCAAACGCATATTCAAAAGCAGGAAAAGCGGAAAGCTTGGCATGGGGCTTCTTGTTGGTGCAATGGACATTGCCACCGCAAATAATACCGTGGCAATCGTCATGGCTAACCCGATTGCGCGCGAAATGGCTGAAGATTATCAGATCTCTCCCCAAAATGCCGCTTCTATACTGGATACATTTTCCTGCGTCTTCCAGGGGATTATCCCATACGGTGCACAGATGCTTGTGGCAATCTCGGCAGCTGCAGGACTAGGATATGAGATTTCAGCATTTGACATTATGCCGAATCTTTATTACCCCTATCTTCTGCTGATCAGTTCCCTGGTGTTTATCTTTCTTGTTCCGGAACGGGATACAAATAGATAACGGATTGCACAAAATTTCAAAATAGGATTGCATTTTGTTTCAAAATCTGTTTATCTATTAAGTAGAATACATATTAATTTCAACTTAGCGAGGTGTAGAAAAATGAAACCTATCAAAGAAGGAAAAGTCCGTGAGATTTATGATAACGGCGATAGCCTGATTATGGTTGCAACAGACCGTATCAGTTGTTTTGATGTGATTTTGAACAACACAGTGACCAAGAAAGGAACTGTTCTGACTCAGATGTCCAAATTCTGGTTTGATCTGACTCAGGATATTCTTCCAAACCATATGATTTCTGTAGATGTAAAGGATATGCCGGAATACTTCCAGCAGCCACAGTTTGACGGTAACAGCATGATGTGCCGTAAACTGAACATGCTCCCGATTGAATGTATCGTGCGTGGATATATCACCGGAAGTGGCTGGGCAAGCTATCAGGAAAACGGAACCGTATGCGGAATCAAACTTCCGGAAGGTTTAAAAGAATCCGATAAACTTCCGGAACCTATTTACACACCATCTACCAAAGCCGAGATCGGTGACCATGATGAAAATATTTCTTATGAACAAAGTATTACTCATCTGGAAAAATATTTCCCGGGAAAAGGGGAAGAATATGCCGCAAAGCTTCGTGACAACACTATTGCACTTTATAAGAAATGTGCAGATTATGCACTAAACCGCGGAATCATCATTGCAGACACCAAGTTTGAATTCGGTCTGGATGAAGAAGGAAATCTGGTGATCGGTGATGAGATGCTGACTCCGGATAGCTCTCGTTTCTGGCCTGCTGAAGGATATGAACCAGGCCATAGTCAGCCCTCCTTCGACAAACAGTTTGCCCGCGACTGGCTGAAAGCGAATCCGGATAATGACTGGACTCTTCCGGATGAGATTGTTCAGAAAACAATCGATAAATATTTGCAGAGCTACGAAATGCTTACAGGCAAAACACTTTAATATATAAGAAACATTACGAGAATCTTCCCACTGTAACATAATATGGAAGATTCTCGTATTTTTACACCAATAAAAGGAGGTTCTTGAATCATGTCAGATACGCACATTTCCTCTCTCTATGAATACAGACAACATGGAACGCTGGAATTCCCTTATGTTGTCTATCATTTTCAAATTCCGGTTTCCCTGTATTCCTGCCCTATGCACTGGCACGATGAGATGGAATTGATGTTTGTTCAGAGCGGATGCTGTACCGTTACACTGAACAAAGTGCCTTTTACTGTCCACACAGGGGATATCGTGCCAATCCTTCCCGGGATGCTGCACGCCATTGAACAACTCCATGAAGAAACCTGTGAGTACTTCAGTATTTTATTTGATCTAAAGATGTTGGGACAAGATTCGCCTTCCGACTACTGTTACACTACATATATAAAGCCTTATCTGGACGAGCAGATTTCCCTTCCTTTCCGGATTCCTTCCAACCATCCACAGCACGACCGGATTTCCGAGATACTGACTTCCCTTACACAGACTATCTCCGAGTCCTCCCATGGATACGAACTATTCGTGAAGTCTCAGCTTTACCGGATTTTCTGGCTGTTCGAATCACTGCAAGGGCGAACATTACATGCTCCTCCCGACCATTCACAGCTCACCCAGATTAAAAAGATAAAAGAACTACTTCTTTTTATCCACTCGAATTATGCGAGTCCCTTGTCTCTTAAGGGAGCCGCTGATTTCTGCGGCTACAGTGTCTCTTATTTTACAAAGTTCTTCAAGTCATTTACCGGAATGACCCTGGTTGAATACATGAACCATTATCGTCTGGAAAAAGCGTGCGAACTGCTTCTTACCACCGATTTAAGCGTGATTGAAATTTCTGAAAATACCGGTTTTGAAAATCACTCATATTTCATCCGGTTATTTCGCAGGCAATATCAGATGACACCTTTGAAATACCGCCGATCAAGTGACAGAAAGGAGCAATTATGTCAGGAACCATCTCTCAGCAGGTAGACAATACTTTAAAAGAGCTCGGCTCTCATGGATCCTTTGAACTACCAGTAGAAACCTACACCGACAACTGCGAGATCTTCCGTTCTCTCTACCTGCACTGGCATGAAGAAATGGAATTTATCTTCATCGAATCCGGAAGCGGACTGGTACGGTTAAACCGAGAGGCACTCCGTGTCAGAGAAGGTGATCTGCTGATTGTGAACCGTGGGGTCCTGCATTCCATGAAAACGGATCCACGCCACATCCTCTACTATAAAAGCATTGTTTTTGATCTGAATTATCTTGCAGGAACCGCCGGGGACTTATGTCAAGAGCGTCTAATCGCTCCGCTGGCGGCAAATCAGGCGGAATTTGTTCATCGTATCACGCCGGATGTCTCCGGCTACGACCGCCTTATGGAGATTTTCGGTCAAATCCACTCTTGTCTTGACAAAAAGGAACCTTATTATTATGTACGTCTCAAGGCACTATTCTACGCATTTTTCTATGAAATGCTCGCAGGAAATTACATCATCACCTCAGACCACGCTGAGCAGAATAAGAGTCTTTCTTCTATAAAAAATGTGCTGGACTACATCAACTCACATTACAATGAACCGTTGAATGCCAAAGAACTGGCAGGGCTTTCCAACTACAGCGAATACTATTTCATGAAACTATTCCGCCAGTATACCGGAAAAACTCTGATTGAATATATCAATGACCTACGTCTGGAAAAATCAAAGACGCTTCTTCTGCATTCCGATGACTCCGTCACAGAAATCGCGCTGGAATGCGGATTTAACAACACAAGCTACTACATCAAGAAATTCCAGCAGGCAAACGGAATCTCTCCCCACAAATTTCGCAAGAACATGTCATAACAGAACAATTTTGTTGTATTTTTCACCTTTCAGGGCGTGCTATAGTCTATACATACACAGTAAACAGACATTTACCCCTGAAAGGAGATACAACAATGAAATCATTAGAAAATTTAATTTTTGACATGTTTGGAAAAGACTGTTCACAGTGTTCAGATGAAGAAATTTACCATGCATTATTAGTTTATACAAAAAAAGCACTTTCTGAGAAAGGCTATCAGGATGGCAAAAAGAAAATTTACTATATTTCTGCAGAATTTCTGATTGGAAAGCTGCTTTCCAATAACCTGATCAATCTCGGTATTTATGATGAGGTTGCAAAATTCCTTGAAGAAAATGGCAAATCTATTTCAAAAATCGAAGAAGTGGAACCGGAGCCATCTCTCGGAAACGGTGGCCTTGGACGACTGGCGGCATGCTTCCTTGACTCCATCGCCACACTTGGACTTCCGGGTGAAGGAATCGGTCTCAATTATCACCTTGGACTTTTCAAGCAGGTATTCGAGAACCACCTGCAGAAAGAAACTCCAAATCCATGGCTGACAGACGAAAGCTGGTTAACACCGACCGGCATTTCCTATATGGTTCCTTACCGCGGCTTTATGCTCAAATCATCTTTATATGACATTGATGTAGCCGGATATCAAAACAAATCCATCCGTCTGCGCCTCTTTGATATCGACATCGCAGAGGAAAGTATTGTCGGCGATGGAATTACATTTGACAAAAATGATATTCTCCACAATCTGACCTTATTCCTCTATCCGGATGACAGCGACGATGCCGGAAGAAAACTGCGGATCTACCAGCAGTATTTTATGGTCAGCAACGCTGCACAGCTGATCCTCGATGAAGCAGTAAGTAAAGGATGTAACCTGCACGATCTTGCAGACTATGCTGTTGTCCAGATCAATGATACACATCCAAGTATGATCATTCCGGAATTCATCCGTCTCCTTACCGAAAGGGGAATTGAATTCGAGGAAGCCTGCGATATCGTGACACACGTATGTGCTTACACCAACCACACGATTCTGGCCGAAGCACTGGAGAAATGGCCAATCAGCTATCTGGAAGAAGTTGTTCCTCACCTGATGCCGATCATCCGCCGCCTGGATGAACGTGTCAAGATGCAGTATCCGCAGGAAGCCGTTGCCATCATCGACAAAAACAATCTGGTTCATATGGCACATATGGATATTCATTATGGATTCTCAATTAACGGTGTGGCTGCGCTTCATACGGAAATCCTGAAAAGCAGTGAATTAAAAGCTTTTTATGATATTTACCCGGAAAAATTCAATAATAAAACCAACGGAATCACTTTCCGTCGCTGGCTGCTTCACTGCAATCATGCACTGAGCGATTATATTTCCAGCCTGATCGGTACAGATTATAAGAAAGATGCCTCCGCTCTCGAGAACCTTCTGAAATACAAAGAAAACGAAGATGTTTTAAATACACTTCTTGAAATCAAAACAAATGCGAAGAAAGTATGCAAAGACTTTATTCTGGAAAATACCGGTGTCGAAATTAACGAAAACAGCATCTTCGACATTCAGATCAAACGTCTGCATGAGTACAAACGCCAGCAGCTGAATGCTCTGTACATCATTAATAAATATCTGGATATTAAGGCAGGCAACAAACCCGAACAGCCAATCACTTTCATTTTCGGCGCAAAGGCTGCTCCGGCTTATGTAATTGCAAAAGACATTATTCATCTTCTCCTCTGCCTGCAGGAGCTGATTGCAAACGATCCGGAAGTTGCTCCATACATAAAACTCGTTATGGTGGAAAACTACAATGTAACCGCTGCCGAAAAATTAATTCCGGCCTGCGATATTTCCGAACAGATCTCACTTGCATCAAAAGAAGCGAGCGGAACCGGAAATATGAAGTTCATGCTGAACGGTGCTGTCACACTCGGAACCATGGATGGTGCAAATGTAGAGATCAGCGATCTTGTAGGCCCTGAGAACATTTATATCTTCGGAGAATCAAGCGAGGCTGTGATTGAGCACTATGCAAAGAGTGACTACAATGCTTACGCAATCTACTCTTCTGACGAACGCATCAAGACATGTGTGGATTTCATCGTTGGAGACGAAATGAAAAAGATTGGAAATGAAGAAAACCTGACCAGACTTCACGATGAGCTGGTTCACAAAGACTGGTTCATGACCCTTCTTGATTTCAACGATTACACCGAAACCAAAGAACGCATGCTCGCCGATTACAGCGACAGAACTGCATGGGCCAAAATGATGTTGGTAAATATTGCGAAAGCCGGATTTTTCTCATCTGACAGAACAATTGAACAATATAACAAAGATATCTGGCATTTGAACTAAGAAATGCAAAGCAGCGCGGATCCTACTGAATGTGTTTTACACGGATCCGCGCTTGTTATTGTTCGTTTTAATAATCTGACAAATTCTCGTCAAATCACTGGCACAGGATCCCCGATTTTGATACAATACAATTATAATCGGGAGGTACTACTATGCTATTTTCGGATAAATTGAATTTTCTAATGAATCTCACACAGACTTCAAACAAAGAACTTGCGGCCGCCATTTCGGTGGATCGCTCTTTGATCAGCCTTCTTCGCACAGGAAAACGAGGAATGCCTCGAAACCGCGAGCACATTTCACGTATGGCTGATTTCTTTTCCAAACACTGTGTAGCTGACTTTCAGCGTCATGCGCTTTCTGAAATGCTGGAGCAGAGTATTCTGCGTTCTTCCATGCCCTCATCTGCGTTGGCTGAATATATCTTTAAATGGCTTTCCGATGATTACGATATTGTTGAAAATACACTGAGCAGGATATCTCACACTCCGGCTGTCCCTGAACCAAAACACAACATTTCAGCATCGAACCACATTTCGTCTTCTAATGATGAAACAGAATATTTTTATGGCAACAGCGGAAAAAGAGAAGCCATTCATCGATTACTCGGCCTCATGCAAACGCTTGAGCAACCTTCTACGATTCTGTTTGCTTATGACGACAATCTGGAATAGCTGTTCGAGGACTATTCCTTCACCCTTGAACTTCAGTCCAGCTTAATGGAAATTATCACCAGAGGCTTCACGATATGCCAGATCATGCCATCTATCAATTTTATGAATCGTTATGTCGAATCTCTGCGTTACTGGCTTCCGCTTTATGTAACAGGCCAGACGAAGGTATATTATTATCCCCGACTGCGCGATAATCTGTACCGTCATTCCATGATCGTTTTGCCCGGTCATTTTGCAATCTTCTCTACGTGTGTCGGGATGACAAGCAACCCAATCACACTACTTACCACCAATCCGTCTCTCGTTTACGCATACACCGGACAGTATAACGATTATCTGTCCCTCTGCCAGCCGGCACTGACTGTACACAACACTTCGGAAGAACTTATGGATTGTTTTGAGGATTTCTTTTCACAGCCGGGATCCATCGTCCAGAAAGTCTTTCCTATTTCAGCAACTACAATCCCGAGAGAGATTCTGGAACAGCTTCGAGATAAGACCGATCATGTATTATGGAAGACTGCTTATGAAAAGAATTTAAACGAACTATCCTCTTTTGAAGAGCATTTGAAGCATACCCCTTTTATCGACATATGCGAGCTGTCCGACCCGAAGGATATTCGTTCCGGGATGATTCCGATTGCAGCGCCTTACAAAACATACGACGGGCAGTCTATGTATACCCCGGAAACCTATGTGCTTCATTTAAAGAACATTCTTCGCTTGATGGATACCTATGAAAATTACTATTTCATTCCTTCTAAACCGGACACCAGACATGATTACAATCTCTTCGTCAAAAAAGAAGGAATGGCTCTTCTTGTCCGCAATACTGCTCCGACGCTGATCATAGAGCTGAAAAGACCGGAAATCGTAACCGCCTGCCGTGAACATCTTCTGCGTATGGCGGAACAATACTGCGACGGCATGCAGCGTACGAAAGCCCGCATGCAGATCAACGCCCTGATTCATGATCTTCAGGAATAAAGAAACGACCGGTTTTTGCCAAATTATAAGAAAAGGAAAAAACAGATTGACTCCCGGCATTCTCCGGTACTATAAGAGTTGTATTAAACAAAGGCGTTTTGCATAATTATGCAAAGCGCCTTTTCTATTAGGAATTACAAAGGAGGAGGAGAATTATGCAGGAAATGGATCTTTACAGGCACACCGATACGGTAAACGAACTGCTCGCCCGGTATGGTGTCAAGTTTGGTATTTATAAAAATAACGTATTCCATGAGCGAGAATTTCATCCAGCGTTACTGCTTTGACGCAGATGATATGAATTCCATTTATTCCAATCTGATGCGCGCGTACGACAATGGCATCACATTGCGCGAATCCATCGGAAGCGAAACACTTTCTTATATTCAGCTTGCAGTTTATGAGCTGAACAAGGCGCGCGTTTCACAGTCACCGCTTATCGAGCTTCAAAAAGTCATGGACAATATCCTCGCGTTCTGGGGTATTGAAGATGATCCGGCATTTTCGTAAAGACACGCTCTCATGGCGGTTTTGTCCGGAAGGGAGACGAAATCGGTCATATCGTCGATCCACTGCAGGGCATCCTGCTTGGCAGCGTCATCTCTCCGTCTGACGGATGGCTCTTTACCGTCCGTGAATATCCGGTCGTGGATGAAGGAGAGACCACACAGCGCATCGCTGCAGGAATTTTTGATATTGTAAATGATTATCCTTTCGGTATTCAGTTCGCCTCTTTCTATATGCCGGGTTCTTTTGTCCCGCATGTGCGTATGATGAAAACCGGATTTGAAAAGGTGGAGCTTGCCAAACAGTTCGGGCTTCCGTACGTTGTACTCCACACGCCTCGTCCCTTTGATACGACGACCTTGAATTACAACTGGCAGATCTGGGAGACCAACGCATTTTCCATTTACACGACCAACACTTCACGCATCGACCATGTCAGTGCGGCGCAGGCTGTGGAGGCCATCCTGAACTTTATGTCCAAGCAGCACATCATTCGCTACAACGGAAAGAACGGATATCTCTCACAGGTCATCGAAAGCGAGGACTTTATACCGGTGCGGGCGGCGGATGCAGGTTTCTTTGAGTCTTTCGTAAAAGCCGGTGATGAAATCAAAAAAGGGCAAGTTCTTGCACGGATCCATGATCCATATCTTGGCACGGTGCGCAGCACACTTTGCGCTCCGGTGCATGGGACAGTCGCTTTTGTCCACGATGAGGCAATGACTTATGAACATACCGCTGTTCTTAAACTGATTCGGGAGGAACGTTAATCACCGCTTCTTGCACTTCCTTCTCTCTTCTGCTATAGTGATAGGAAGAAATGGAGGCACAAAAGATGAGTTATTCAATGTATGAACTGCTATGGTTTTTTATTCTGTATTCCCTGGCAGGATGGGCGCTTGGCACAGCCGCGGCTGCTGTAAGAGAGAAGAAGTTTGTCGATATCGGTTTTCTGTTCGGTCCCTACTGTCCGTCCTACGGTATCAGCGCCCTACTATTTGCGGTCTTTCTGTCGGAGCTGAAAAATAATCTGTTCTTCCTGTTTCTGGGAGGAACCGTCCTTTCTTTCTTCGTAACGATTGGAACCGGTTTTGTCTTAGAACGTATTTTCCATAGAAAATGGTGGGACTATTCCAGAAAGCGTTTCCAGTTCGGAGGCTACGTCACACTTCCTTACACAGTTCTCTGGGGACTGATCGCTGTATTCTGCGTTTCATTTGCCAATCCGCTTCTTACAGATCTGATGCATCTGATCCCAAGAAGCATCGGCGAACTGATCTTGATCATAGCCGGAATCATTCTCGGCATTGACCTGATCGGAACCATCAGCGGCATTCTGACCGTGCGCTCCCGTGTAAATAAAGCGTCTATTGTATACAGGATTTCTGAAGACCTCCAGAATGCAGCGGACACACTGGGAGAAGATCTGACCGGCTGGACACTGAAGCATCTGAAAAAAGCCTATCCGAATCTGGACGAAAAAGCTCTGCTGCAGGCGAAACTTGAGAAAGAACGTGAACTGGAAGCAGCCAAAGAGAAAGCCGGCGTATTTGCCGTTGGATGCTCGTTCTATAAACTGGTATGCCTGTTCTTTCTCGGGGCTTTCCTGGGGGATATCACCGAAACCATCTTCTGTCTGATCACTGCCGGGAAACTAATGAGCCGAAGCAGTGTGGTTTATGGCCCGTTCAGCATTGTCTGGGGACTCGGATGTGTGCTGCTTACAGCCATTTTATATCAGTACCGGACCCGCAGCGACAGCTATATTTTCGTATTCGGCACTATACTCGGCGGGGCCTACGAATACATCTGCAGTGTCTTCACTGAGATTGTTTTCGGCACGGTATTCTGGGACTACAGCCATATCCCGTTCAATCTGGGCGGCCGAATCAACCTGCTGTACTGCTTTTTCTGGGGTATCGCCGCCGTTGTGTGGCTGAAAATCCTCTACCCGCTGTTCTCAGGCTGGATTGAAAAGATTCCGAAGAAAATCGGCGTAACTTTGACTTGGGTGATGATTGTCTTTATGATTTTTGATATGATCATGTCCGGGCTTGCGATGGCGCGCTATTCCATCCGGCAGACCGAAGGTGTGAAAGCATCGACAGGGCTCGAATATTTTCTGGATGAACATTTCCCAGATGAGCGAATGGAACGGATTTATCCAAATGCAATTATTGTTGAATAGAATTAAGGCTGCCAAACGGCAGCCTTTTGCATGTATCATATTCGCTTATCCCTTCACAGACCCTCCCATCATTCCGGAAATCAGATATTTCCTGAACAGCATAGCTGTGAGCGCCGGTGGAATCAATGCGGTCATTCCGGCCGCGGCAATCAATCCATATTGAATAGAGTCTTTCGTCATAAATTCCGACACAACAATCGCCATCGGCTTTGTCTCCATGGATGAAGCCAGAATAAGCGGTATCTGAAACTGACTCCATGTATTCAAAAACATAATCAATGTCACGGAAAGAATAATCGGGCGGGAAAGAGGTAAGATGATCCGGGAAAATGCCGCTCCTCTTCCACATCCATCTATCATAGCTGCCTCTTCCAGCTCTTTTGGAATCGTCGCAAAATAGTTGGATATCAGCCATGAAGCCATCGGCAGATAGGAACTGACATACACCATGCTGAGCCAGAAAATATGATCCAGCATTTTTCCTGCTGCAAACATACGATAAAGGGGAATGATCGTTGCCATTACCGGAATCACCATCGTGATCAGGAAAAGATTCTTGATCACCTTTCTCCCCTTGAACTCCATCCTGCTTAAAGCATAGGCACTCATCATTGCAATCGGGATTCCAATAACGAGTGTAATACCTACTGCCCTCATCGAATTATACATTCCTTTAAAAAACGCATTTCCTCTTCGACTTCCTGAAAACAATTCTACATAATTAGCAAATGTAATACTCTCCGGCAGCATTTTAGAAGTCGGAGCAAAAATCGCATAATCCGGTGTAACAGATATCATGAATGTCCAGACGAATGGGCCGACTGTAAATATCAGAAACAGAATCGTTGCCAGAAAGTACCCTGCTCTTTTTACATATTTCACTAGTATTCCACCTCCTTATTCAGGCTGCGCAAGTAGAATACTCCAAGAATCAACGCAAAAAACATGACGATATAGGTCATGGCACTTCCTTTTCCAAAATTCAGGAACGTAAATGTCGTAAGATAGCTCTCCATCAATATATTTTTTCCCAGATCGCTATATCCTGAAAGTGCAACAATTTCATCAAATACATTGATCGCTGTTACGGATGTCGATGTGATACCCACCGCAATAAACGGTCTCATGAGAGGCATAGTAATATATCTGAAAATCATTCCCGGTGTTCCGCCGTCCATCTTAGCCGCCTCATAAAAGTCCACCGGAATCGACTGTCTTCCCGCCAGACAAACCAAGGCCATAAAAGGAATGCTCCTCCAGACCACCACAATGGAAATCACCAGCAGAAGCGTCCATCTCGATCCAAGAAATTCGATTGGTTTACTAGTGGTCCCAAGGCCTATCAAAAGTTTATTCAAGAATCCATATCCGGAGAAAAATACAAACTTCCACAATACTCCATTTACATACGGCGGCAACGCCCATGGCAATATAGACAATGATAGCAAAATACCTGACCATTTCACATCTACATTCAAAAATGATGCCACAAGATATCCGATCAAAGTAGTAAAGACCACAACAAAGACCAGAATAAATATTGTATTCTGCATACTGTACCAGAATGAGTCCGACTGAATTATATCAAGATAATTCTTGATTCCCACAAAATGGATATCTCCCGGGGCCGTCAGTTTCCATTTCTTTAAACTATATGAAAATGTCGCAATAATCGGATAAAATACTAATACACCCATGATGAGAATCATGGGTGTTAGTAAAAGATAAGGTAATATCTTTTTTTTCATTATTTATTTCCTAACTATTCGTTAATTAACTTTTCCAGCGCTGTTTCCATTTCATTGAAAGCTTCTTCTGCTGTAAGTTCGCCGAGTGCCATTTTGTTGATTGCATTATACATTGCACTGCTCATTTCTGCATAGTAAGAAGGTACACCGTTCGGGAACGGAGAAGCGATCAACTGTGCCTGTTCCAGCATTGCTCCCGCATTCTGAATCGTTCCGTCATTGATCAGTTCTTCCAAAACCGAATTACGTGTTGGAATTGCACTATTTGTTTCATTTAACTGCTTCTGCATATCAGCAGAGGTATACCATTCCACAAATTTCTTTGCAGCTTCTTTGTGTTCTGAAGTTTTTGTTACACCAATAGCCTCCGGCAATGCCATTGTCTGCGTTGCTTTTGCATCTTTTCCCGGGACAAGAATCGGCGCGATCTCACCGACAACGCTGCACTCTTCTTCATTATTTGTTCTGGATACAAAAGAAGTCGGTCCGGTCAGAAAGCTTGCGCTTCCGGAGCAAATACGTTTGTAAGCATCCATTCCTGAAGATGTCTTGTCTTCCGGTGCAACCAGTTCTTCCTTTACAAGCGTTTCCATATACTTAAGAGCTTCCATTACGGATTCTTCGTTGAAGGTTCCGTCTTCGTTCCATACAACGCCGTTCATGGTATAGGCAAGCCACATCAGGCATGTTGATGTCTTTTCTTCCGCATTTAAAGCGATTGCAAACGGATACTCTGCCGTTCCGGTAGATTTCAAAGTTCTGCAGGCTTCCAATACGTCATCCCATGTCTGCGGCTCCTCAGTGATACCGGCCTCTTCAAACTGTTTCGTGTTGTAGTATGAAAGACGATAGTCATTTGCATATGGTATCGCCAGGACTTGTCCGTCTTTTGTAAATGTCTCAAGAGTAGGCATGTCTGCTTTGTCCGCATCTGATACTTCCAATGGTTCCAGCCAGTCTGCCGCATAGAACTCTCCTACCCAAGACCAATCAACCTCTACTACATCCGCTGCGCATTGTCCTGCTGATGATGCAGTCGCCAGTTTTTCGCGGATATCATCCCATCCCACTTCAGAAATCTCAACTTCAATTCCGGTTTCCTCTGTGAAAGCCGCAAGCTGATCGTCCGTCGGGATTGCCCAATCCGGTGCCATAAAGGTAATCGTTTCTTTGGCTGTTCCTTCCTCTTCTTTTTGTTCACTGTCACCACTTCCGCTCTTTCCGCCACATCCGGTAAGCATGACACCAATCATCGAAGTGATCAACAGTATGCTCATTAGTCTTTTTTTCATAATTTCATCCTCCCATAGACTATCTCTTTTATATATACTATCAATACATTTACCGTATATCAAATAGATAAAATCTATATACCAATTATTTATAGATTTTATCTATTCATAATTCCCATCAGAATGAGCAAAATACCAAAAGGGAGCCTTCATTAAGAAAGCCCCCTTCTATGTATAAGTCTTTGTAAAATATGCTTAAATATTCAGCAGATCACTATATTCCTTCAATGCACCATCTGTATCATGTGCCAGAACTCTCTTCGCCAGCACTTTACCAAGCTGTACGCCTTCCTGGTCGAAGCTGTTCACATTCCATACGAATCCCTGGAACATGATCTTATTTTCAAAGTGTGCCAGAAGTGCGCCCAACGCCTTCGGGTCAAGCTGATCACCGATGATAATGCTTGACGGACGGCCGCCTTCAAAGTTCTTATTACGGTTCTCATCTGCTTTTCCACATGCAAATGCAACGATCTGAGCCACTACGTTAGCGCAGAGCTTCTGCTGGCTTGTGCTGTCCTGGATCACAACATCTGTACCGATCTGGCTGTTCTTAAATCCCACGAACTGAAGCGGTACAATATCAGTTCCCTGATGAAGGAGCTGATAGAAAGAATGCTGTCCGTTCGTTCCCGGTTCGCCGAAGATCACCGGACCGGTCGGATAGTTTACAGGTTCTCCAAAACGGTTTACGGATTTACCGTTGGATTCCATATCAAGCTGCTGCAGATGTGCCGGGAAACGGCTCAGTGCCTGAGAGTATGGAAGGACAGTTGTTGCCGGATATCCAAGAACATTACGCTCATAAACACCAATAAGTGCATCCAGCATTTCCGGATTCTTCAATACATCTTCATTCATAGAAAGCTTGTCTTCTTCTGCCGCGCCTTCCAGGAACTCTGCAAATACTTCCGGTCCAAATGCCAAAGATAATACAGCGCCACCAACTGCGGATGTAGAAGAAAAACGTCCGCCGATATAGTCATCCATAAAGAATGCTGCGAGGTAATCATCACTCTTTGCAAGCGGAGATGTTTCACTGGTAACAGCAATCATATGCTTTGAAGCATCCAGTCCTGCATTTTTCAGAGCATCCTTCACAAAGGATTCATTTGTCAGAGTTTCAAGAGTTGTACCTGACTTAGAAACCAGTACGAAAATAGAATGTGCAACATCAATAGAATTCAGAACTGCTGCCGCGTCGTCCGGGTCTACGTTGCTGATGAATTTCGCTTCCATCTTGAACTTGCCGTTCTTCTTTGCCCAGTTCTCAAGTGCCAGATACATCGCACGCGGACCAAGGTCACTTCCGCCGATACCAATCTGTACAACCGTTGTAAATTTTTCTCCTGCTGCGTTCGTAATCTCTCCCGCATGTACTTTATTTGCAAAATCAGCAATCTTATCCTGCTGCTCTACATAAAATGCACGTTTGTCAACGCCGTCTGCCACTACCGGATCACCCAACTGTCCGCGTGTCAACTGATGAAGCACAAGACGTTTTTCCCCTGTATTGATCACTTCACCATTATAAAGAGCTTTGAATTTCTCCGTAAGCTGTGCCTCCTTGGCCAGTTTAGCAAGAGCGTTTAATACATCATCATCTACCTGCTTCGCCGCATAATTATAAGTAAGCCCTGCAGCCATCGGTACACTATAATTTCTTACACGTTCTGCACCATTTTCACCGCTCATCACTTCCGCCAGATTCACACGATCCACATTTTCCAATTCCTGATAGGAAGCAAGGGTATCTAAGTTCTTCCAGGTAACCATAATAGTTTCCTCCTTAATAAAGATATTGACTTATAAATTCTCATGAACTCTTATAATTATACTATTAATAGGCTCTGAATTCAAGACTGCGGGCCGCAAGTTTCTTAACAGGTACAAGATGCATATATTATTCCCCCTTATACTGTCTTCTTTAACGAAATCAATAATAAAACAATTCCCACTCCGGTCAAAATATGCCCAATTCCAGCAATCCCTGAAATGGAGGCGCTAAGCGCAGATGAAAGTGACAAACCGAGTACCTGTGTCACACCGCGCACCAACATCATGACCGCTGTGAGCGGAACTCCGATATTATAAATCCACATAAATACCCGGAAACTTTTCACTTTCTGCAGCTCCTGCCATAGCAGCAATCGCGTATCCCAGTGAAAAAGTCAAATATTTTTTCAATAATTCTCGCTTCCTTTCATCGCTTTGTAACCAATCAGAACAACCCAGACATAGGCGCATGTCTTCGGAATCATCAGCATCCCTACAGGCGGCACTGTATCCGCAAACAGCACAACCGGAATATAACAAGCGAAACTAAAGATCACAGCAAGATACAAAAACCGGAACGCTTCATCCTTCGTCTTCTCTGCACTTTGACAGAACAAAATCACAATTAATATACCAAGAATGGTAAACGGAATATTCCGGTAAATCCCCCAGGACAGTGGTGCCTCGGCACTGGTCCATTCATTTTGCGGCATGAGACACAACACAATTCTGCCGAGCGCTGTCGTATAATTTTCCAGCCCCGTCGTGCAAAGTGCAATCGCTCTCGGTACGAGGTGAAACGCATCGCCACACCCCAGAATGACCGCCATCTGGCGGGAATTATGTTACCGGTAAAGAACTCTGCTTATGATCTCAACAAGTGTGTCACAGTTTCCGTTTCCTTGTATAAGAAAAAGCAATATATTGTCGAGCACAAATCCAACAAACGTCTCCTCAGTAAATGACTCCGAAAATGCGCCTTTGGCAACTGCCTGATCTGCGTGCAGTACATTCAAAAGTCCCGCATTCATATGCGTGAAATAACGCTGCATAGTGCGTTTTGCTTTCCCTTTTTCCGAATTCGCAAGGCTGATTGAATGGGTGGCAAAAAAATCCGGGTATTCCCCGACTCCCTTCTGTACGCATTCAAACAAATACCTAACATATCCGGAAAACGAAAAATCGCTTCCTTCGATATGATGCTCGTATTCATTCCACTTACCTCCAACATGAACAATGTTCATAATGCCACTATTTTGCTTCCATGTCTATAAACGCGGGCTCGATTCACAACAAATTTACTTACAAAGTAACTGCGAATGAAATTTCAAGTACATCATGATTGCAAATACTTCCAGCCCGATCATCAGAACAATCATCGCATTGCCTACCGCATCCGGAATATTCGATATAAACAGGAGAACCAGAATGCAAACGTCCACCACTGCAGTACACACTTTTCCGTACCACTGTGCACCATTTAACGTTTTTTTCACCTTCAGCAAATAAATCCCCATGACCGCCATATAGATTTCTTTGACCAAAAACACAATAAAAAACACTTTCATCCATGGATGTCTGAGCGCAACCGCAAGGGCAAGTGTTCCCTGAACCAATTTGTCCGCCACTGGATCCAAAATTTTTCCAAAATTTGTAATCATGTTAAATCTTCTCGCGATAAAGCCATCCAGAGCATCTGACAAAAAGATCAGTCCCAGAATCACAAACGTTATAGTAAATTCTTCCCTTGTTTTAGCCCGGTAATAGCATATCAAAAACACCGGCAGCATCAGTATACGAAAATATCCGAGCATATTTGGTATTGAAAATAGTTCTTTTTTCCTTTCTTTCATCATCGTATCCTCCTAGTGACTAGTACACCGAAAAATAAGTTTCTGATACATTGACGCAGGATGATTGTTTCATATGCAAGGCGGAAGAATGAGGCGTAGCGGTGGCTACGTCGATTGACGACAACGCTGCAGATGAAAAATCAGACAAGTCAAGGTGTCAGTTACTTATTATTCGGTGTACTAGGGGGACGGGTTCCCTGGTCACTCTAATTTTGTATCTATAATGTTGTTAAAAACATTATAGATGTTTTGTGTGTTTAGAAATATGTTCATGTTATGAGCTAATGAGTTTCACTTATATTATAGCATTTAGGCGAAAAAAGTAAATATGAAGGAAAGTCCAGGTCAGGGTTGTTTCACGAAGTATTTTGAAACTACTAAGACCTCCACATTTTTTGGCAAGAAACACTTTTCCCTCTTATATATTTTTCCTTAATTTCTCTGTCATCCGCTAAATAAATCAGCCGTTCCAGCCTTTTTCCCACATCTAGTTTCTGCGGATGCTCCAGGCGGCTGTCATCCAGGACAACCGCATCAAATTCATATCCCGGTTCAAAACTTCCTACTCTTCCAAAGAATGCTCCGCCTCCTTTTGTGGCCATATAGAATACTTCATCAATTGTGAGTGGTTTTAAGGAAGAATCCAGCATTCTCCATCTGAGCTTGGAGACCTGAATTGCCTGTGTCATGGCATAAAAAATATTTTCTGATGAACCGGCAGCCACGTCACTCCCCAGCCCAACATGAATTCCTTCCTCCAGGAAACGACGCACAGGTGCTGCTCCCGATGCCAGATTTGCGTTAGATTCCGGACAATGAGCGACAAAAACGCCCCGCTCTTTTATCATTTTTATTTCTTTCTCATTACTATAAACACAATGCGCCATTATTGTAGGACATTCTCCACCAAACAAATCAAATCTGGCATATGCATCTGCATATACTTCTGCCCAGGGACATAATTCTTTCACCCATTCTCCTTCACTTGGATTTTCCGAAAGATGAGACTGTACTGGAAGCCTATAAAGCTTTTGTATCTTATTCAATTCATTCATAAGCTCATCTGTACAGCTTGGAGTAAAGCGTGGCGTAAGAATCGGAAGTGTATTTTGATATTTCCGATTCTCCACTTGCATCAGCCATTTTACAGTTTCTTCCGCCGATACCCTGTAAGACTCCTCACTCAGATAATCCGGTGCATTCCTATCCATATTTACTTTACCCACCATAGTTACTAATCCACTTTCTTCCAACCGATCCATCAAAAGCATCGTTGCATCACGATGAACCGTCGCAAACACACACGCCCTTGTCGTTGCACTCTTTTTAAGATTATCGGTAAAAATTCTGTAAGCTTTATCTGCATATTCTAAGTCCTTAAATTTGGCTTCTTCCGGGAACGTATTTGTTTCCAGCCAATCCAAAAGTTCCAGGTCCATTCCAAGGCCACGGAATGAATACTGGGGTGCATGGATATGCAGATCCGTCAGCCCTGGAATAATGATGTGATCTCCATAGTCAATAACCGGCAGATTCTCATATGCATCCGGGATTTCTTTGAATACACCTTCGCTTCTACCTTCCACACAAATTACATATTGATTTTCTGCCACTTCAATATTATCACTCTTCCGGCTGTAGCAAATATTCCCTTTAAGAATAAAATCGGTTCCCATTTTATTTCTCCTCTCTCTGAACGTAGAAATTCCCACTGCTTTGATATAAAAGCAGTGGGAACTTATAGTCAACTATTATGGTAGTTTGTAGAAACGTTCAACCAATCTTGAACATATATAAGTTTTTTGTTTTTATTTTACCATTTTTTCTTTATCATTTCAATAGGGGACAAACCGTCCAATTTATTATATAATATACAAACAACACTAATTATATTAACGGCGGTATACATATGAGAAAAACAAAGATTACAAACAAATTAAAACTGATTCTGTTTTGCGCCATCCTTGGTTCAGTCTCAGGTGCAGTTCTATGGCTCTTTCTGAGATTAGTTCACTTCGGAACGGAGTTTTTATGGAGCAAACTTCCGTCTGCTGTGGGAAGCCCTATCTGGTATCCTATTGTAGCCTGTACTGTGGGCGGTGCCATCATCGGCATATTTCGGAAATGCTTCGGTGACTATCCGCAATCGATGGTAACTGTCATCGGTACAGTAAAGAAAACCGGCACCTATCCTTATCGCAAAATTATAATCCTTCTGATTGCCGCAGCTCTTCCGCTTATTTTCGGAAGCAGTGTTGGTCCGGAAGCCGGAATGGTAGGTGTAATGGTAGCTCTGGGATGCTGGGTAAATGAAAATGTTAAATTTGCGAAAGACAATACGGATTTTTACTCCAAAGTCAGCGTGGCGGTTTCACTGTCTGCCCTCTTTTATTCCCCACTTTTCGGCTTCTTCTCCGCTGTAGAAAATGAGGATGTCTCCCAGACGGAAGAGAAAGAAAATATAGACTCTAATTCAAAGCTTCTGGTTTATGGGGTTTCCATTGCCTCTTCGCTTGGGATTCTGACCTTACTCAACCAGCTTTTCGGCAAAGTTTCCGAAGGTTTTCCTAGTTTTGAAAATGCCCAGCCCGACAAATGGGACATAGCAATGCTGCTCGTATATCTGATTTGCGGAATATTGCTTGGCCTTTTCTTCGAGAAATCAGAAATGTGGTTCGAAAAACTTGCCGAAAAAACTCCTCCGATCTTAAGTGAGCTTCTGGCCGGACTGGTTCTTGGCTGCGTAGTTGCTTATCTTCCGGTTATTCAATTTTCCGGGGAAAGTCAGATGGCAGTGCTTATGAACGATTACGCCAAATATGCACCTTTAGCAATGATTGGAATTGCTTTTTTGAAAATATTGATAACAAATATGTGCATCCAGATGGGCCTCAAAGGAGGGCATTTCTTTCCGGTGATTTTCTCGGCTGTCTGCCTGGGATACGGGATCTCCCTTTTTGTATTTCCACTAAGTGCTGCCCACGCAACCTTTGCAGCTGCAATAACCACGGCAGCCACTCTAAGCGTATCCATGAGAAAGCCTCTGGCAGTTACATGCCTTCTGTTTCTTTGCTTTCCCGTCAAGATGGGATTATGGATATTCCTTGCCGCTGTTCTGGCAGGCCAGATGACAAAAAATAAATTATAGCTTCTAACGGGGTGCTCGCTTGATTGGCACCCCGCATCAACACACATACAGCTGCAATCTCTGCTAAAGAGTATTTCTTCTCATCTGATAAAGCTTCATAGCCAGTTCAACCTCTGTATGTAAAGTAACATCTTTCAAATCCATATCCAGTATTTCGCAAATTTTCTGAAATCTATACTTTGCGGAATTGTAATGAATAAACAATTTCTGTGATGCTTCTTTGATATTCCATCCACATTCTATAATCATGTCGAGAGTTTTCAGCAAATCCGCATGGTTTTTTGTATCATACAATTCCAGGGGCTCCATATATTTCTTGCAGAACACAACCGTTTCACTCTGATCAGAAATCGAAAAAAGCAACCTGTAAATCCCCATTTCATCATAAAACATGATGCAATCAAATTTTTCCATTTGATAGCCTAATTCCACTACCCGCTTCGCTTGCTCATAGCTTTTGTGAATATTAATGATTCTGTCAACATATTCCCCGACCGCCATTGTAATCGTGAACGGCACCACATTTGAAAGATACTTCTGTATCTGATGAAATGCTTCTTTCAATTTTCCTTTAACAGACGAAATATAATCATCAGAAATTAAAAATGCAACCGTATCACTCTGCTTATAATATTTTGAATTAGGAAAAAACTGCTGCATATATTGAATGGACGCACGAAATATACAGTCTGTATAATTCTGTAATTTTGAATTCTCCTCCGGATCCAATTTCGTCAAATAATTCTTTTTGATATTATTGATGTCTACAAGAACCGCAAAACCTCCTTCTTTAAAATCCCATCCATACAGCTGAGCTCTTGTCCGAATTTCTTCTATCGTTTTAACATTATTGAAAAAAAGATCCTCCACAAACGAAGTTTTGTATTTTTCTTCAATCATTGTATTGCTGATTCTCATCTGCATCCTCAGAATGATAACAATGCTTGCATATTCGATAGCAGTTTTATAGATATTTATTTCCCAATCATTTTTCCCTGCCATTTTATTTCTTTCTGTGAGATCTACAAGATACCCATATTGTCTTTTTTTATCTTCCACAACAAAATATTCATATTCATCTGCATAATCCGAAATATTCTCACAATAATCTTCATACTTTTCATTTTCATCGGAAAAATAGTTTTTTTCAAACACCTTATCTATAAATAGCACAGGAGATTTAATCAAATCACTCAATGTATATAGAATCTCAGGTATACTGCTTCCTTTAATTGCCAATTCTATAAAACTTTTATGAATATGGCTGGATTCCTCCAATTCTGACGCCTGCACAGATATAATATTAGAAAGTACCGGGTTGATAATATCACAAAAGGCAAATTCTCCCGGACACGATATAAGCGGAAAATGTTCCTTATTAGCCAGTCCTATTGCTTCCTCCGGAATTTCTTTCAGATAACGATCTAATTTCACAACTAATGCACTGATTCCCTTATGAATTACTTCCTTTGTAAATTCAATAAATGTTTCCTCTTTATCACTTACCGCATATGCTGTAGTGATCACAACTTCATTTCCCCGAAGCCAGTTCAATCCGTCCGGAGTATCTATAACAGTAACTGATGATATTTTTCTGTCTAATCCTGATTCTCCTGCAATCACTTTCAAATTATTCTTCAATGAGGGAACCTGCAGCAACTCATATACTGTCATCCTATTCTCCTTTCTTCTGAAGTCTAAGGTTTTCTGGTATCTAACATTGATAGTATAATATTTTATTACAAAAACGTCTTTGTATCTTATGTATAAATAAGCATATATTATTTTGTATGTCAAACACAATTTTTGTTATTTCAATTCTGTTTTTTATTTCTTTTTTTGTACTTCAAACACATGTTTTTTTCATTTACAGAATGCTATACTTCTTAACATAACAAGTGTTAACACGAAAACAATCAAATGATTATAAGGAGTGAGATTATGGATTATGTAAAAATTTCAAATTCAGGCGTTCTTTGGCTGTTGTGTGGTGTTACGGTAATCATTTCTTTTGTTCAGGCACTTTTATATATGCGCATGGCAAAAAAAACTGCAGTAAAAGCAAATATTTCTAACGAAATTCCCAAAACCGCTTTTCGTGTCGGATTAATATCCGCTATCGGACCGGCTCTTGGTGTTTTCATTGTTATGGTCGGTTTAATGTCTTCGATCGGAGGTCCACTGGCATGGCTTAGGCTCTCCATCATCGGCGCAGCTCCCACTGAACTAACAGCAGCAACGCTCGGTGCGGAAGCTTGCGGTGTGGAGCTTGGCGGCGCAGGATTTACGTTAACTGTAATGGCTGTCAGTTGGTTTACAATGACATTAAATGGTGCCGGATGGCTCGTATCTACAGGCGTGATCACACCTGCTCTCGAAAAAGTCCGAAACAAAATAAGCGGCGGTGACGGAAAATGGCTGATTATTCTAAGTGGTGCCTGTTCTCTTGGTATCTTCGGTTATTTAAATGTAAATGAAATTTCCAAAGGATTTGGAAATACAGCTGCCGTATTAGGCGGAATTTTCAGTATGATGTTCCTTTCAAAATTTGTAGTACCAAAATTTCCAAAACTGCGTGAATATACTTTAGGTATTACCATGATAATCGGAATGGCCTGTGCAATTATTTTTGATTTGGCTGTCGGTTTATAGTGAGTTTACAGGAGGTAATAGAATATGGACAATAATCAACTTTTAAAAGAATGGAAACGAAATAGTATTCGAATCGGAAGCCCTACCAATCTTCTAGCAGCCATCACTTCATTCATCCCGGTTATCTGGCTCTGCACGAAATATAATTGCTGGCCAGATCCAAAACTGATTTTTTCTGCATGGGGAATGGTTGCCCTGTCTTTCGGTGCTTTCTATATAGTGGAGCCGGTTTCCTATTATGCTTCACTGGGTCTGACTGGTACATATCTAAGTTTCCTTTCAGGAAACATAGGAAACATGCGTGTTCCCAGCGCAACAATGGCTCTGGAAACAACAGGAAGTAAACCCGGAACTCTTCAGGCTGAAGTTGCATCTACCATGGCAATCTGCGGTTCCATCGTAACAAACCTGATTGCCACAACCAGTGCTGTATTAGTTGGTTCAGCTGTTGTATCTGTCCTTCCTGAATTTATTACAGCAGCCCTTACCAAATATGCTGCTGCCGCCATTTTCGGAGGAACATTCGGAACATATGCAGCCAAATACCCTAAAATAGCTGTATTTGGCATTGGACTTCCATTACTTTTAAAATTCACAATTGCTCCACCGACATGGATGCTTATCATCGTATCTGTATTCGGCAGCCTCGGATTTGGTAGATTTTTATATGTAAAAGAAAACAAAAGCACTGCATCAAAGAATGCATAAAAGAATAATAGGAGATGTTAAAATGAGCATGTGGGAAGAATGTAAAGAACTTCAAAATGACCTTGTAAAAATGAGAAGAGACCTTCATCAGATTCCGGAACTTGGCAAGATTCTTCCAAGGACCCAGGAATACATACTAAATGAATTAGAAAAGCTTGGAATTCCTTATAAATGTTCAAAAACAGATAGCAGCATTATTGCTGATATCGTAGGGGGAACTCCCGGCAAAACGATTGCGCTTCGAGCTGATATGGATGCGCTCCCGATCAAGGAGCTGAATGCTGTAGATTACGTTTCTAAAAATGAAGGGTGTATGCATGCCTGCGGACATGATACACATATGACTATGCTTCTTGGCGCTGCAAAAGTATTAAGTCAACATAAAAATGAATTAAAGGGTACTGTGCGTCTTCTGTTTCAGACCGCTGAAGAATTGTCCAAAGGGGCACAGATCATGATAGCTGACGGCGCTATGGCAGGTGTCGATGCTGTATTCGGGCAGCATATCGGAACAATTCTCAACAAAGACATCCCTGCCGGCAAATTCATCCTCACCCCAGGCTGTTGTATGGCTTCATTTGATCGATTCGTTATCAAAGTAGAGGGACATGGGTGTCATGGCTCTACTCCCGAAAAAGGTATTGATCCTATTAATATCGCTTCACATATTGTCATTTCTCTTCAAGAAGTAATTGCAAGAGAAATTTCCGCCACCAAACCGGCTGTTCTCACAATAGGTTCAATCCATGGTGGTAATGCATACAATGCGATTCCGGACACAGTTATGATTGAGGGTACCATACGTGCTCTTGAGGAACCTATAAGACGTAAATTAGCTCAGAGAATTGAAGAAATTGCAAATGGTGTCGCCTCTACCTTTGGCGGAACCATTGAATTTGAAATGGATTGGGGTGCGCCTCCGGTCATCAACAACGATGCTATGGCCCACCTCGCGATCGATGCGATTACGAAAGTAGCCGGCTCTGAAAATGTGATTACACAAGTACCTGCTCCAAACATGGGCGGTGAAGATTTTGCTTACTTTTTAAATGAAGTTCCGGGGGCATTTTTCTTTTTAAGTTCTTCTAATAAAGAAAAACATACGGATGTCGCACACCATAATCCGTTATTTAATATAGACGAAGATGTTTTATATCTTGGATCTGCTGCATTTGTTTCAATAGTAGAAGAGTTTTTGAAATAAACAAAGGGGGCCGTGCCCCCTTTTGTTCACTCTATTCTTTTTTTTCTAAACTTCTCCTGACCTCACACAGGAGTCCGGTTCCTGACAGTAGCAATATCATGATCCAGAATACTGCCTGACTCTGATCTCCTGTTTCCACCTTTGTTTCACTGCCATCCGGTGGCTGATCCTCATCTTTTGCATCATTCTCCGGAACATCTTCCGAAGCTGCTATCACATAGGCTTTGACTTTTGTGCTCCCGGCATAGTCCGCATCTTTCGCCTCCTCAGCCAGAGCTGTCTTGGAAAAACCCAGGAAGCAGATACAGCTAAGAAGAGCCAGGACCATAACTCTTCGTATCAAATTTCTCTTTGTAGAGATATGTTCTTTTCTACTGTGCATTCACGTTTACAATTCTTGTATAGAAGTTCAAAGTTCCGGAATATGCGCCACCCCAAACATCCAGATCTTTGCCATATAACTGGTTGCAGTTTAATCTCAACTGATTCGTGTGCTCCTGAACTGCACCGGTGAATGTTATAAACAGAAATCCATTCTGATACCACGTTCCATCCTGAACGTTCGAATTTTGGTCATACATCTCATATGTGAGGGAACAATCTGAATTTTCTCCCAGCAGTTTAAATGGATCATTCATTGATTCTGCAGTTTCATCTTTCACCAGAACAGCAATGCCCTGACCAGCTGCTAAGCCTTCAGCTTTTATACATTTGACTGTAATATCTACAGAAGAATAGGCATCTGCATCTGTTGTAGGCTGTTGCAGCGTTCCAAAGTCAACACTTTGCGGAATGGTAATAAGATAGTCAGGTTTATTATCATTATCCGTAACATTGGCGTGTACTTCCGTATCTCCCCTTTGCCTGGTCTCTTCTGACGGATCAAGCTCAATATCTGCTGCCAGAACGCCCATTGTGCAAGATACCAGCATTGCTGCTGTACATAACCCTGCCATCATTTTTTTCATTACTGCTTTTTTCATCTGAATTCCTCCTACTTCACATAGGTAGTGTCAAAAACTACCTGTTTTTTTGTTCCAAAATTCAATAAAAACCTTGATTTTATGGGAGAATGCAAATAAAAAGAGCATTGACCTCCCTTTTTCTGGTATAATGT
>NZ_JBQHTK010000016.1:0-70393 GCF_052065755.1 Bariatricus sp. HCP28S3_D3
CTGCAGCAAATGCGGAAAGATCAAGAAAGAATTGTCACTGTCAGAACGGATCTATGAATGTGGGTGCGGGAATCGGATGGATCGGGATGTGAATGCAGCGATCAATATCCGAGAAGAAGGAAAAAGAATTTTATGCGCATAACTGCGGCTGAAATATGCCCGTAACCGGGCAGAAAAGAACCGCGGGGCACGCGGAGATAGCTTATTGATACTTAGCCCTATCGGGCTATTGAGTAAGAAGCCCCTACTTCAAAGCTTTAGGGCTTAAGTAGTGGGAGCATGTCACGAATTCTTGTTGCTGTTCTTTTTGCCAGCTTTCGAATTGAGAAAGCAGATGTTTGTGCATATGGATTTCTTGTAAAAGTGCTTCTCGCGTGTGTAAAAATGGGAATAGAGTGTGCAAATTATTTGACATAGGCAAATCCTCCTTGGTAAAAAATAATATTGTTTGTTTCATCATTAGCGGGTTATTGCCTCGAAAGGGAAGCACCGAAAATGAGATGCCTTACGGCGAGAAAAATAGCAGGTAGAATCCTGCTGTGTTTTGATAAAGTTAGAATAGCATGAGTAGATGGAAAGTGCAAGATATACAGAAAAGTAACAGCTGGAAAAATACAGCTCTCCGCATTGAGTGCTTGTGATTCTTTTTCAAGTATGTTACCATTATTTATGGAAAAATCATGAAACACTGGGGCAAGTTTAGAATATGAAATATTTAGCACATATAAATGCCAAACATGATGAGCAATTGTTAAAAGAACATTTAAAGAACACAGCAGAGCTTGCTGGGAAATTTGCAGATAATTTTGGTGCATATGAATGGGGATATTGCTGTGGACTTTTGCATGACATAGGAAAATATTCCCTAAAATTCCAGGAAAGACTTCATGGTAATGAAGAAAAGGTAGACCATTCTACGGCCGGAGCAAAAGTGTGTTGGGATAAAAAAGGAGCACATCAGTTTTTGAGTTATTGTATTGCGGGACATCACGCAGGTTTGCCTGACACGGGTGGCATTAGTGATATGAGTACACAAGGAACAATGCTGGGGAGACTTAAAAAGAGTCTGGAAGATTACCAGAGATTTACGGAAGAAATTGAAATCCCCGAATTAAAGAATTTGCCTTTTCAACCAGTTGAAGGAGAAAATCTGGATTTCTTTGCAAGTATGTTGATAAGAATGATTTATTCCTGTCTTGTTGATGCGGATTATCTTGATACAGAACGATTTATGGATGGGGAAAGTATCAGAAATAATGGGGAGCCTATAGAAAAGTTATTTGAAAAGCTGGAATCACATATTTCCGGATGGCTTGATAACGATGATTTAAACACAATAAACGGGAGAAGAACAGAAATTCTAAAGCATTGTTTAGAGATGGGGAAAGAACAAAAAGGGATTTTTCGGCTTACTGTTCCGACCGGAGGCGGGAAAACGGTTTCTTCGCTTGCGTTTGCTTTAAAGCATGCAAAAGAACATCATATGGAGCGAATCATATATGTGATTCCATATACCAGTATTATTGAGCAAAATGCAAAGATATTTGCCGATATACTGGGACAAGATAATGTATTAGAATGTCATTGTGCCGTTGATTATGAATTGAACGAGGAATTGAAACCGATGCAGCTTGCGACGGAAAATTGGGATAAGCCAGTCATAGTAACTACGAGTGTACAGTTTTTTGAGTCCTTATTTTCAAATAAGCCATCTAAGTGCAGAAAATTACATAACATGACTAACAGTGTTATTATTTTTGATGAAGCGCAAATGATTCCAAATGATTATCTGAAACCATGTATAAGTGTACTGGAACAATTATTGCGTTATTATGGCAGCAGCATTGTATTATGCACAGCAACACAGCCTGCGTTAAAAGAATTATTATCACCGGAAATAAAGATTAGGGAATTGTGTGCGCGAATGGATGAACAATTTTCTTTTTTTAAACGTGTTTCTGTGAAAAATCTCGACAAGATAACGCAAAGCGAATTGATTCAAAGACTGGAACAGGAAAATCAAGCACTCTGTATTCTAAATACAAAAAAACGTGCCCAAAATATTTATCAGCGTATAAAGAGAGAAGGCGTTTATCATCTGTCAACAGCTATGTATCCTGTTCATAGAAAGAAAGTGCTGAATGAAATCAGAGAACGGCTGCAGAAACAGGAAAAATGTATTGTGGTATCTACAAGTCTTGTGGAAGCTGGGGTGGATCTGGATTTTCAGACGGTATACAGACAGCTGGCTGGAGCAGATTCTATTATACAGGCAGCAGGCAGATGTAACCGAGAAGGTAAAAGAACGGAAACAGAATGTTTTACGTATATTTTTAAACTGGATCAACAGGAATATGTGCAAGGGCAGAGACAGCAAATGGAAGTAACAGAAGGTCTGCTTGAAGAAAACAAAAATCTGGAAGAGTTGAATACGATAGAACAGTATTTCGAAATGTTGTATCACTTCCGCGGAGATAGTCTGGATAAAAAAGGAATATTGAAAAAGTTTAGAAAAGGAAATTTTCAGTTTGCTAGTGCCGCCAGAGAATTCAAGTTGATTGAGGAAAAAACAAAATCTATTCTTGTCCCAAAAGAAGAGGCAGCGCAGATACTATTATCACAAATAAGAATCAAAGGCTTCACGAAAGAACTTGTGCGGAAAATGGGACATTATTGTGTCAATGTTTATGAAAATGATTTTAATAAGATGTACGCGTTAGGAATGCTGGGTGAAATAACAGAGGATTCCAAGACGGATTGCTATGTTTTGAATTCTCTGGGAAAATATACAGATGACATGGGGCTTACATTGGATAGTGAATATGGTGAGGCAATATTAATATGATGGAAAGGGAAGTGCAATATGCACTTCCCTTTCCATTAACAGTTAATGATAAATAAAGATATTTCAATCCACAATTGGGAAAAACCAAAAGACTCTTTCACTATATCATATGATATTAAAAAATGAAAGAACAAATAACTTGTCAAATGGTAAAATAGATATTGACAATATTTAGAATTGTATTGTAGTATTATGTTAAATTAAGATGAAAAATCGTATTAAGGAAAGGAGATATTATGATTTTATATCATGGAAGCAAAGAGGTAGTAGAATATCCAGAAATAAGGAAAGCTGTATTTAACAAGGATTTCTATTTTGGCTTTTATTGTACTGAATATAAAATGCAGGCGGAACGGTGGGCAACTAGATATGGAAACAAAGGGTACGTAAATAAGTATGATTATGTACCAAATGCGGAATTGAAATATTTAAAATTTGATACGATGACGGAAGAGTGGTTGGATTTTATTGTTGCATGTAGATTGGGAAAATCACATACCTTTGACATTGTAGAGGGACCAATGGCGGATGATGCAATTTTTAATTATGTTCAAAATTTTATTGATAAAAAAATTTCGCGAGCGGCTTTTTGGGAATTGGCAAGATTTAATCATCCGACCCACCAAATAAGTTTTCATACGATTTCAGCTTTAGATACATTAACGTTTCTTGGAAGTGAGGAAGTATATGGGCGCAAAAAATAATAATAAATTGTTTTATACATGCAGTCTGATTGAATATATAGGAAGAATTCAGAAGAAAAGGAGAGAGGAAATCCTTGACGAACTGGGGCAAAAAACTTTAGAAAGAATTTACGAATATTCAGATATATTACACTGTGAGCCAATAGAAAAGGTCGCATACGAATTTATGAATGAATGTCAGATGACATCAGGAACCTTTGATAATGTCGGAGAATGTAGGTTTCGGATACCGGATTATTGGGCGATAGGAGAAGTCTATGAAAGACTGATTGAGGACAGCTATTCAGATGAGGATATAGTTGAGGGGATCTGGGAAGTATATCATTCGTGGATTGATGAGAAAATTTCTGATTACAACACAGACTTTTATTTTCAGCCACGAGATTATATTGCGGCATGTTATAGAAAAGGGGAGATTTTATAGTAAAAGGAGATGAATGTCCATGGCAAAAGGTGTTAGAGTAAAAGTATGGGGCGACTATGCATTATTCAGTAGACCGGAGATGAAAGTGGAAAGATGTTCTTATGATGTCATGACACCTTCGGCAGCCAGAGGAATTCTGGAAGCAGTCTATTGGCATCCTGGGATGAGATGGATTATTGATAAGATTTATGTAAATAAACCAATACAATTCACAAGTGTCAGAAGGAATGAAGTAAAGAGCAAGGTATCGGCTAATAATGTATTACCAGTGTATAATGGGAGTCCTAAAAGGCTTTATCTTAGCAGTAAAGCAGAAATTGTACAAAGATCTTCCATATTGCTTCGAAATGTGGAATATGTTATTGAAGCACATTTTGAAATGACGGATAAGGCAAATATCAGTGATAATTCTGGGAAATTTAAGGACATTATTATGCGGAGATTAAGGAAAGGGGAGTGTTTTCATACGCCGTATTTTGGATGCAGAGAATTCCCGGTAAGATTTTGCTTGTGCGAAGAAGAGGAAATTCATACAGCTTATTCGGATGAGGATGAACGGGATTTGGGATTTATGCTCTATGATATGGATTATTCGAATCCAGAGAATATCCAGCCTATGTTTTTCAGGGCAATTATGAAAAAAGGAGTGATCGATTTGAAAGACTGTGAGGTGATTCGATGATTCTGCAGGCATTGGTGAATTATTATGAAGCGTTATTGGATAATAACAAAGTCGCAGCACAAGGATGGTGTCAAGCGAAAGTGTCCTATGCTTTGAATCTGGATGTAAATGGAAGAATAAAAGGAGTGATAACTCTAAAACAGGAGATGGAAAGAGGAAAAATAAAGGTACTGGTACCTGTATACAGAACGGTTCCACAGACAGTTTCCCGTTCTTCAGGGGTACTGGCTAATTTCCTTTGTGATAACTCGAAATACATTTTGGGAGTTGACACATCGGGAAATGGGAAAAGAGTGCAGGAATGTTTTGAAGCTTCTAAAGAAAAGCATTTAAAAATATTGAAATCAGTGAGCGGAGAGATGGCAGAAGCCATAAGAAATTTTTTTTGTACATGGAATCCGGAGAATGCAAAAGAGCATGACAAGCTAAAAGAAATATGGGAAGACATTACGGATGGAGGTAATTTGATTTTCGTAATGAATGAAAACGAAGCACAGGATGATGGGGCGATACATACGGCATGGGAAGATTTTCTGAATCAGGAAGAAGGAAAAATGTCGGGGACATGCCTTGTTACAGGAAAAAAAGATGAAATTGCAAGAATCCATTCGACGATAAAAGGTGTACAAGGAGCACAATCCAGTGGAGCGGCGCTGGTATCTTTTAATGCCCCTGCATTTGAATCTTATGGAAAAGAGCAGAGTTACAATGCACCGGTAGGAAGATATGCAGCATTTGCTTATACGACAGCGTTAAATTATCTTTTGGCACAAAGAGATTATGTTTTTCAATTTGGAGATACAACGGTTGTGTTTTGGGCAGAAGATGGAGAAGAGGTATATCAAGATCTGTTATGTGGATTCTTAGAACCACGAGATGATAATCAGGAAATAATAAAAAGTATTTTCAAGAATTTAAAAGAACGACGGGCAATTGATGTAAATGGAATCAAATTGAATATCAATCAAAAATTTTATGTTTTGGGATTGGCGCCTAATGCAGCCAGATTGGCAGTCCGCTTTTTTTATGAGGACAGTTTTGGAAAGATACTGGATCATCTTCAAAAGCATTACAATAGAATGAAATTGGTAAAACCGTCCTGGGAAAAACGGGAATATTTAGGTGTTGGAAGCATGTTAAATGAGACTGTTAATCAAAAAGCTAAAGAGAAAAAGCCGATACCGAATCTTCCGGGAGCGGTTTTAAGAGCAATCCTGGAAAATGGAAGGTATCCTGAAAGTCTATATAACGATATATTGATAAGGGTTAGAGCAGAGCAAGGGAGGATTACATGGGGACGAGCTTCGATTATAAAAGCATATTTAATTCAAAATAAGGCATTAGAAAAGGAGGAGGATTTTGTGGTATTGAATCAGGAGGCAAATGATACGGCATATGTGTTGGGGAGAATTTTTGCAATACTCGAATACATACAGAAGGATGCCAGCCCGGAGATTAATTCAACGATAAAAGATAGATATTTCAATTCAGCTTGTTCAAATCCGGCTTCAGTCTTTCCGATTTTGATGAAACTAAAGAACAGCCATCTTCGAAAAATAGGAAGACAAAAAGAATGGAGAAAGGCATATTTTGAAGGTGTACTGGCAGAACTGCTGGGGAAAATAACAGAATTTCCTAAAAGTCTTACACTAGAAGAACAGGGGCATTTTATTTTAGGATATTATCATCAAGTACAGAAATTATATGAAAAAAAGGAGGAAGAATAAATGAGTGAGGTAATTAAAAACAGACACGAATTTGTAATTTTATTTGATATTGAAAATGGAAATCCAAATGGAGATCCTGATGCGGGCAATATGCCGAGAATAGATCCTGAGACAGGATATGGACTGATTACGGATGTGTGCTTGAAACGTAAAATAAGAAATTATGTTGAGACAGTAAAAGAGGATGAACCAGGTTATAGTATATATATTAAAGAAGATGTTCCCCTTAACAGAAGTGATAATAAAGCTTTTGAATATCTTGGGGTAAATGAAAAGACAGTGAAAGAACTGAAGAAGAAAGATCCCGATGCCGATTTAAAAATCAGGGATTTCATGTGTCGAAATTTTTATGACATTCGAACATTTGGAGCAGTCATGACTACATTTGTAAAGGCTTCATTAAATTGTGGGCAGGTAAGGGGGCCGGTGCAACTTGGATTTGCAAGGAGTATTGATCCGATTGTAAGTCAGGAAGTTACGATAACCAGAGTGGCAATTACTACCGAAAAAGATGCTGAGAATAAAAGTACAGAAATGGGACGTAAAAATATTGTTCCGTATGCTCTGTACAGAGTAGAAGGATATATTTCGGCAAATCTTGCAAGAAAAGTGACAGGATTCTCAGAGGATGATTTAGAACTTTTGTGGGAAGCGATTATTAATATGTTTGAGAACGACCATTCCGCAGCACGGGGAAAGATGGCTGTTCGCGAATTAATTGTGTTTAAGCATAGTAAGGAACTGGGAGATTGCCCGGCATATAAATTGTTCGACTCTGTGGAAGTGAAAAGGAAGGAAGAGGTTGTATATCCGAGAAAATATCAGGATTATACGATCAATATATGCGAAGATATGATACCGGATACAGTGGAATTGATAAGGAAAATATAATGGAATACAGAGAAGATGAATATTTGATGATTTCTGGGATTCAACATTTTAGCTTCTGTAGAAGACAATGGGCCTTGATCCATATTGAACAACAATGGGCAGAAAATGAACATACAGTGATTGGAGAATTAATGCATAAAAAAGCGCATGATCCATACTTGACAGAGAAGAGAAAGGATGTGCTTATTACAAGAGCACTTCCGATTTCTTCACGTTTACTCGGAATAAGTGGAGAATGCGATGTAGTAGAATTTCACAAAAAAGAGCAGGGAGTAAAGTTGTATGGGCATAGAGGATTTTTTGAAATATATCCGATAGAATATAAAAAAGGAAAACCTAAGGAGTCCGAAGAAGATATTTTGCAATTGACGGCACAGACATTGTGTTTGGAGGAAATGTTCTCTACGGATATTTCAGAAGGCGCACTTTTTTATGGAGAAACAAGAAGAAGAGAAATTATTCAATTTACCGGCGAATTAAGGAAACATGTAAAAGATATGGTAAAAGAAATGCATCAATATTATGCAGATAAGTATACACCAAAAGTGAAATATAGTAAAAGGTGTAATTCTTGTTCATTAAAGGATATATGTATGCCCAAAATGGAGAAAGCATCTACAGTAAGTGAGTATATTGAGCAGGCATTGGGGGATTTGCAGTGAAAAAATTGTTGAATACATTGTATATTACATCAGAAGACAGTTATGTGTCTCTTGATGGGGAAAATGTAGTTGTTTCAGAGAACGGGTGTGAGAAAGGAAGAGTTCCACTGCATAACTTAGAAGGAATCGTTTCGTTTGGATATAAAGGGACAAGTCCGGCGCTGATGGGAGCATGTGCAGACAGAAATATTTCTTTATGTTATTTGTCACCTCAGGGGAAATTTTTGGCAAGAGTAAGTGGAAAAGTCAAAGGGAATGTGATTTTACGTGAACAGCAATATAGGAGTTTTCTGAATGATGAAACCAGCTTGAATGTTGCAAAGAATTGTATTATTGGGAAAATATATAATGCCAGATGGGTGTTAGAGAGAGCAACGCGGGATCATGGTTTACAGGTGGATGTTGAGAAAATGAAAAAGGCATCAGAAAATCTGAAGAATTCATTAAATGATGTACGCGATTGTGGGGCAAAGGAACAGTTACGTGGATTTGAAGGGCAGGCGGCTCAAATATATTTTGGCGTTTTTGATGAATTGATTCTTCAACAGAAAAAAGACTTTTTCTTTCAAGGAAGGACAAAGCGGCCTCCTACAGATAACGTAAATGCATTACTTTCATTTGTGTATACGTTATTGACCAATACTATTACTTCTGCATTGGAAACGGTTGGTCTTGATCCATATGTGGGATGTCTTCACACTGAACGCCCCGGACGAGTCTCGTTATCTCTGGATTTGATCGAAGAATTGCGTCCGGTTCTTGCAGACCGGTTTGTAGTATCTTTGATAAATAAAAAAATGATCTCGGGAAAAGGATTCAAGAAAAAGGAGAATGGTGCAGTTTTGATGGATGATGAAACCAGAAAAATTGTATTAGTGGAATGGCAGAATAAAAAGCGTGAGACTCTCACACATCCTTTTCTAAAGGAAAAGGTTGAGTGGGGAATGGTACCTTATGTTCAAGCTATGTTGCTGGCAAGATATTTGAGAGGAGATTTAGATGCGTATCCACCTTTTTTATGGAAGTGAGGGATTAGTTTATGCTGGTATTAATTACGTATGATGTAAACACAGAAACATCTGCGGGTAAAACTAGATTAAGAAAAGTTGCAAAGCAATGTGTGAATTATGGTAGACGTGTACAGAATTCAGTATTTGAATGTGTGCTTGATAATGCCCAATGCATCCAGTTAAAATCAGTGTTGTCGGATATTATTGATCCAGAAGTAGATAGTTTAAGGTTTTACTATTTAGGAAATAAATATAAAGCAAAAGTTGAAAGTATAGGTGTAGAACGCGGAATTGCAATAGACGATGTACTGGTTCTGTAGTTATTAGTTGGTGCGAATTATCAGTGAACAAGAAAATACTAGTTGATTCGCACTTGAAAATGATTGCAAAAAACATATAATTAAGTAGAAAAAGCTATAATTTGTAAGCGTTATTTGCAGATTTTGACAAGATTCACATAATTCCCTGAAAAAATATTGCGAATGTGTGCAATTTTGCTGTCGCTCCCCTCGCGGGAGCGTGGATTGAAATACTGTCTGACAACGCCATAACACTTGCGGTATTTGTCGCTCCCCTCGCGGGAGCGTGGATTGAAATTCTCTGCTCATCGTTATCACCTCCCTCTAGTACCGTCGCTCCCCTCGCGGGAGCGTGGATTGAAATATGTTTTCCACATCTGACAGATACTTGACCAGGAGTCGCTCCCCTCGCGGGAGCGTGGATTGAAATGCTATCCAATCTCTGTATATGTCAATCAGATCGTTGTCGCTCCCCTCGCGGGAGCGTGGATTGAAATGCTACATGCATATGCGGGAGGAGACGGGAAAACGGTCGCTCCCCTCGCGGGAGCGTGGATTGAAATCTTGAAAGTAGGTGGAATGAAATATGGAGACCAGGTCGCTCCCCTCGCGGGAGCGTGGATTGAAATGATCAGATATCGGTGTTTGGAAGCGGAACGATCGTCGCTCCCCTCGCGGGAGCGTGGATTGAAATGAAAATATCAGAATATGCTGAATACAACGAGCATCGTCGCTCCCCTCGCGGGAGCGTGGATTGAAATTTCTAATACATATGTACGCTCAACTACGCTGTTAGTCGCTCCCCTCGCGGGAGCGTGGATTGAAATAGTCAAAAGCAATCATCAAAATTATGTCATATAAGTCGCTCCCCTCGCGGGAGCGTGGATTGAAATCCATCGGAGTAGCACTGATAGAATGCGTCAACCAGGTCGCTCCCCTCGCGGGAGCGTGGATTGAAATTGCAATCAGTTCGATAAAGTGTGTACGGAACTGGGTCGCTCCCCTCGCGGGAGCGTGGATTGAAATCGTGGAAATTCGTCTCCAGTTACAGCCGGAACGGTCGCTCCCCTCGCGGGAGCGTGGATTGAAATCATAAAACTGCTGAATGAAAGTGAATATATCTCGTCGCTCCCCTCGCGGGAGCGTGGATTGAAATAAATTATTTACCGAAGGTGTTGTACAGAACCCGGTCGCTCCCCTCGCGGGAGCGTGGATTGAAATAACGCTTCTGCCACATCCTTACCTACAAAGTAGGTCGTCGCTCCCCTCGCGGGAGCGTGGATTGAAATCTCTTACTTCTGTAATAACTCTCATTACATATCAGTCGCTCCCCTCGCGGGAGCGTGGATTGAAATCAATCAAAAGAACAAAAAATCTGGAGACCGGAGAGGTCGCTCCCCTCGCGGGAGCGTGGATTGAAATATTTTTCGGATTTGTAACAGCTGGAAGCTGGTCCGTCGCTCCCCTCGCGGGAGCGTGGATTGAAATAGAATCGTTGGAGATATCAAGCTTTTTGAAACACGGTCGCTCCCCTCGCGGGAGCGTGGATTGAAATTATATATACATATGTTTGTGTGTGGGTGTGAGTGACGTCGCTCCCCTCGCGGGAGCGTGGATTGAAATTTCGAAGGGGTTGCGATTATCTGCGAACAGACAAAGTCGCTCCCCTCGCGGGAGCGTGGATTGAAATTCTCAGAAAGATATTGATGAGTTTATCGAATTTGGTCGCTCCCCTCGCGGGAGCGTGGATTGAAATTAAAAGCGTCTGCATTTGATGTTGCGGCGATTCCGTCGCTCCCCTCGCGGGAGCGTGGATTGAAATAGCAGGTAGTGATGCAAGTTTTAGTGGTGGTGCTAGTCGCTCCCCTCGCGGGAGCGTGGATTGAAATGTTGTGTATTCTGGGAAAAAGGATGGATTGTAGATGTCGCTCCCCTCGCGGGAGCGTGGATTGAAATATTCGGTATTCGAGAATGCTCATAGCCCCCATCGGTCGCTCCCCTCGCGGGAGCGTGGATTGAAATCAGTTAAGTCAGTGTTGCTGTGACATCATGCAGAACGTCGCTCCCCTCGCGGGAGCGTGGATTGAAATATCACATTCTGGTTGTCAAATCCTCTCTGTACCTCGTCGCTCCCCTCGCGGGAGCGTGGATTGAAATATTCTTGCTTCGTTCATTATGTCAGCACCCCACTGTCGCTCCCCTCGCGGGAGCGTGGATTGAAATTGGAATACTTGCATCCATTTCGTCAAGGAAGAAGGTCGCTCCCCTCGCGGGAGCGTGGATTGATACAATGAAAGCGAGTACCGCTGTGGTAAGTGTGTATTGTATAATTTAACAAAGAGACATTCATTTTGTTACGATGCTTGGGTTAAAAGCCTTGTATTAAAAAAATGTATTAATTGTTTATAAACATAGCTTTTGACACCAACCCCTGCCACGACCAGCGCCCCTCGGCTTCAGAGCCGTAACTATGTACCCGTCCCCCAGTCATCCTATTGTGATTCTTATTCAAATATGTTACCATGATTTATGGAAAAATCATGAAACACTAAAGGAGATCAAAGAAATGAAGTTTTCACAAATGCCTTATGAGCGCCCGGATCTTGAGGCGGTTAAGGTGCAATTAAATGAGTTTAATGAGCGTCTGGCAAGGGCGGAAAGCTATGAAAGTGCGAAGGCTGTTTTTCTTGAGAGGGAAACGTATGAGAAGCATGTAGATACCATGGAGTCACTGGTATCCATCCGCCATTCTATTGATACCAGGGATGAATTCTATGATGACGAGATGAAGTTCTGGAATACATCGGGACCGGTTCTGGAAGAATACCGTCAGGAATGGAATAAAGCAATGCTGGAAAGCCCGTTCCGTCCACAGTTCGAAGAAGAATACGGTAATGTAATGTTTATAAAAGCAGAAATGGCTAAGAAGACATTTGCACCGGAGATCATCCCGGATCTGCAGAAGGAAAATGAGCTGGCGACGACGTATGAGAAGTTGCTTGCATCAGCGCAGATTCCGTTTGAGGGGGATGTTTATACTCTTTCGCAGATGGCACCGTTTAAAAATGATGCGGACGATGACAGACGTCTTGCAGCATGGAAAGCGGAGGGGCAGTGGTACAAGGATAATCAGAAGGAACTGGATGATCTGTATGATCAGCTTGTTCATGTGCGTGACCAGATTGGAAGGAAGTTGGGATATGACGGATATACCGAACTTGGTTATTATAGAATGCAGAGAAATTGTTATGGGAAAGAAGAGGTTGGTCGATTCCGTGAGGCGGTTGTGAAATATCTTGTGCCGGTAGCGGATGCGGTATGCAGAGAGCAGGCGAAACGTATTGGAAGGGAATATCCACTGAGTTTTGCGGATGCGGCGCTGAAGTTCCGTTCCGGTAATCCAAAGCCGTGCGGAGAGCCGGAAGATATTCTTGCACAAGGCAAGAAATTCTATGATGAACTGTCTCCGGAGACCAGCAAATTTTTCAACACCATGTTGGATCAGGAACTTCTTGATGTATTATCAACGCCTGGAAAAGAAGCCGGAGCTTACTGCTCAAGCATTGCTGACTATGGAGTGCCGTTTATTTTCGCGAACTTTAATGGTACCCAGGGAGATGTGGAAGTCGTGACACATGAGGCGGGACATGCATTTGCGGCCTGGCTGAATCGCGACCGGGTACCGTACAGCCAGATCTGGCCGGGAATGGAAGCTTGTGAAGTACATTCTATGTCTATGGAATTCTTCGCATGGCCGTGGGCTGACGGGTTTTTTGGTGAAGACACCCGTAAGTTCAAGTACAGCCATCTCGCCGGTGCACTGACATTCATTCCGTATGGAACGATGGTGGATCATTTCCAGCACATTGTGTTTGAAAAACCGGATATGACACCGAAGGAAAGGCACGGAGTATGGAAAGAACTGCTGGGAATTTACATGCCATGGATGAAACTGGACGGCGAGATTCCATTTTACAGTGAAGGAGAAGGATGGCAGAGACAGCACCATATTTATTCGCTTCCATTCTATTATATCGATTATTGTATTGCACAGACGGTGGCTCTGGAGTTCTGGGCAATGATTCAGGAAGACCAGAAGAATGCGTGGGAACACTACATGGCATATACCAGACAGGGAGGAAGCCGTGTGTTTACGGAACTTCTGGAGCATGCGGGAATGGTAAGCCCGTTTGACGAAAACTGCCTGAAGAAAGTGGCGGAAGCTGCAAAGAAATGGCTGAGCGAGTTCGATTTGGGAGGGATTCAATAAAAACAGACATTGCTTTAGCGTGTTTATTTTTGTTTTTCATTGGAGGGTATTCTGCCGGTTTCCCTTTTATAAGCGCGGGAAAAATAACTCTGGCTGTTAAAACCAAGCTTTATTGCGACAGAAGACACACTTTCTCCATCCTGAAGGAGTTCGGAAGCGGTCTTCATTTTGAGTTTGATCAAATACTTATGGACGCCGATTCCCGCAAACTTCTCAAAAATGCGTTTAATTCCTGCTTCGCTGATGTTGCAGAACCTGGCTATTTCTGATATGGACGGCTGGCGATGGATATTGCTGTTCAGGTAACTGATTGCTCTGCTGAAGCATACCGCATCCGGTGCGGAGGAAGTGGAGGATACGACTCCATTTTCGGACAAATGAAGAATCAGTTGCTGAATGTAGGTACTCACTGTCTGAAAGTAAGCGGGGGAGTGAACGAAAGACTCCAGGTAGTCAATGCCTTTAGAATTCGAAGAAGAGAGATTATCTGCCTCGGATCTCATATAAGAGAGCATCCGGCAAATAATCTCTTTTTCGGATTCGGACAGAGCAAATACTTTGTTTTTGAGAAATGAAGTAAGTGATCCTTCGGCAGAAAATGAGAAAATCAGCAGATCGGCACCGACTTCCCCATGAATAAGAAATTTATGAAATTCCATCGGTTTATGAAATACGATATTACCGCGTGTAAGGTTGTAAACACGCTCATCTCCGGAGACGCAGACTTTGCCGTCCATGACGTAAAGGCATTCCCAGAAATTGTGGGTTTCCCCTTGAAAAGCATACCCATTGTTATAATGCATTTCAAATAATGAATAAAGACTATTTATTTTAATTTGCTCTTCAATATGATAGGCCATCCAGACTATGTTTTCTTTTTGCATACCGATATTCTCCCGTATCTGTGTCAGATTCTGCATTTGCATGCTGCGATTTAGTGTTCCCATATTCTTTGTATATAAAATGAGCTAAAAATACATATATATGAGCTAATGAGCTATAGATATATCTTTTTTATGGTGATATTATAGCATTGTTCAGAAAAATTGAAAAGTGAATCTTATGGGGATAAAGGAGGAGAATGATATAATGGATATCAAGATTGGATTTATTGGACTCGGAAGCAGAGGAGCCAATTTGTTGGAAGACATTGTGCTTGGACAGGGAGAACATGTGACGGCGGTTTGTGATTCCTACGCTGACCGGGCGGAAAATGGAGCGGAACTGGTGACAAAAGCGGGTCAGGACAGACCTCATGTATATACAGATGCGGAGGATGTGATTCGGGATGAAGAAGTGAATACGGTGATCATAGCATCTGCGTGGGAAAGCCATGTGGAGATTGCGATTGCTGCCATGTATGCGGGGAAAGCGGTGGCGATGGAAGTAGGTGGGGCCTATACATTGAATCAGTGCTGGGATCTGGTAAAAGCCTATGAAGAGACAAAGACACCGTTTATGTTTTTGGAAAACTGCTGTTTTGGAAGACGCGAAATGATGGTACTCAATATGGTACAGCAGGGCGTATTTGGCGAGATCGTGCACTGCGCCGGTGGATACCAGCATGATCTCAGGAAGGAAGTTACATTTGGAAAAGAGAACAGGCATTATCGCCTCAGAAATTACCTGTCAAGAAACTGTGACAACTATCCGACACATGATCTGGGACCGATTGCCAAAATATTGAATATCAATCATGGAAATCGTATGCTGACACTGACATCAACGGCTTCAAAGGCGTCCGGACTTCGTGATTACATTTTAAAGAATAAACCTGAAGATGAATTTCTGAAGAACCAGATTTTTACACAGGGAGATGTCGTGACGACGGTCATTAAATGTGCAAAGGGTGAAACGATTGTGCTGACACTGGATACAACTTTGCCGCGATATTATACCCGCAATTTTACAGTACGGGGAACCGCGGGAATGTATGAGGAAGTGACAGATTCTGTATTTCTGGACCGAGAAGAGGATATTGCCCATGATTTTGACTGGGGAAAGACAAATATAAACAATGCTCACCTTTATGAAGAACAGTATGAGCATCCGGTCTGGAAGGAGTATCTTGCCGAAGGAGTTCAGGGAACACATGATGGAATGGACTGGTTGGAATTTAGGACTTTCTTCCGTGCACTTCGAGAAAATGCACCTATGCCAATCGATGTTTACGATGCCGCTTCGTGGATGGCAATTACTGTACTTTCGGAAATGTCTATTGCCAGAGGCGGAGCAGTGGTGGATATTCCGGATTTCACAAATGGAAAGTGGGATAGTGAGATCCTTCCAAGGGAGTAATTGTTACCGGTTTATCATTCTTACGAAAAACAGATTGTATTTTCCTATATTTTTTGTAAAAACGTCAATTGTGCTTTGCTATTATTTTTCTTATAATTGCATTTGTGAATTTTGAAAGAAAGCGGCCGCTCTCCGATAGCACTTGAAAAGCAGGAGGGCGGTCGCTTGAACGATAGCAATATATGAGAAGGGGAGCAAAAGAGCATGGCATTACAGAAAGATATGACAACAGGAAGCCCCGGGAAGATTATTTTTGAATTTACACTCCCGGTTTTTATTGGAAATGTATTTCAACAGTTTTATAATATGGCGGATACGGTGATCGTCGGGAAGTTTGTGGGAACAGGTGCTCTGGCGGCAGTGGGAAGCACCGGAACGATCATGTTTCTGATCCTTGGTTTTGTGATGGGGATGACGGCCGGATTTACGGTGCTTACTGCACAGAAATTCGGAGCCGGTGATATGAAAGCAATGCGCCAGACAGTAGCGAGTGCGACGATACTTTCTACGTTGATGTCTGTACTTCTTACCGTGGTCAGTATGGCATTTATGAAGCCGCTCCTACGGTTTATGAAGACACCGGAGGATATATTTCAGGATGCTTATGTCTATATCATGATTATCTGTGCGGGAATTTTTGCACAGATGCTGTATAATCTGCTGTCGAGCATCTTAAGAGCGCTGGGGAACAGTAAGGTTCCGTTGTATTTCCTGATACTGGCGGCACTCCTGAATATCGTGTTGGATCTTGTGTTTATTATTGTATGTAAAATGGGAACGGCAGGGGCCGCATGGGCAACCGTGACAGCGCAGGGTATCTCGGGGGTTTTATGCCTGGTTTATATTGTGAAAAAGGTATCTGTTTTACATTTGAAACGAGATGACTTCCGGTTCAAATCATATTTGATATGGAATCAACTCAGAGTGGGTTTCCCGATGGCACTTCAGTATTCCATCACAGCGATCGGAAGTATGATGGTACAAACGTCATTGAATTTGCTGGGATCCGTGCAAGTGGCAGCATTTACCGCAGCAGGGAAAGTGGAACAAATTGCAAATCAGGCATATGTGGCGATGGGAACAACGATGGCGACCTATTCGGCGCAGAACATCGGTGCCGGAAAAGTAAAAAGAATCCATCAGGGATTTCGCTCAGTCACAATGATGGGATGCGTTTATTCGGCAGTGATTGGATTGCTCATAGCGTTCTTTGGAAAATATATGACATATGTTTTCGTTTCTGATAACGTCAATACGATTATGCAGTCGGTGGATATTTATCTGAAATGTGTGGTGATGTTTTTTGTCCCGCTTATGATCGTGAATGTATACCGAAACGGAATCCAGGGAATGGGATATGGACTCATGCCGATGATGGCAGGGGTGGCGGAACTGATCGGAAGAGGAGTAGTCGCCGTGGTCGCTGCCGGAAGAAAAAGCTATGTGGGTGTGTGCCTTGCAAGTCCTGCCGCGTGGGTATTGGCAGGAAGTCTGCTTCTGGTGATGTATTTCTACATTATGAAGCATGACATGAAGAAATTCGAACAACCTGTGTCGGAATAAATTTATCTTGAAAGAAGATAAAGACTCGGCGTACTTGAATTTTGGAAGAATGGGGAAAAACTCCGCTGAATAGACTTGTAATAAGGAATTCAAGCGGAGTTTTTTATGCAGTTTTTTCTCTATATGAGCGATTTTATTGTACCGTTTCTGATTTTGGGGATTGTGATCTATGGGATCAGTATGAATGTGGATGTTTATGATACCTTCATCAAGGGAGCCAGAAGCGGATTCCTCACGGTGATCAAGATCATGCCGACGCTCATCGGGCTCATGGTGGCGGTCGGGATTCTCAGAGCGTCCGGATTCCTGGAATACATATCCGGACTTCTGGGACGAGTGACACAGTATGTCGGATTTCCGGGAGAACTGGTGCCGCTTACGGTTGTGAAAATGTTCTCTTCTTCGGCGGCAACCGGCCTTTTGCTGGATATTTTCCGGGAATATGGAACGGATTCAAGAGTGGGTCTGATCGCTTCCATCTCGATGTCATGTACAGAAACGATTTTCTATACCATGTCCGTGTATTTCATGACGGCGAAGGTGACGAAGACCAGATACACATTTGCCGGGGCGCTCGTGGCTACGTTTGCGGGGCTGGCGGCAAGTGTGGTGTTGGCCGGGATGATGTGAGAAACGATGTCTTGCTGAAAACAGTTTTTTGAAGGAGGAATCCTGCAACCGGTACTAGTATAGCGTCCCGAAAATAACTGGACCACTCACTTGCCTCCTTCTCCGAGTGTGCAGGTCCAGTTATTTATCGGACGCTATACTAGCCTGCCGGAGGATCCTCCTTTTTTAGTTGTCTTTGTTCAATTTGAAAGTGCCTTTCTGACAGATTCATACACAATATCAAACGGTGCAGGCCCCACATCCAGTACGGCCTTATGAAATTCTTTCTGCGAGAAATCGTCGCCCTGTGTTCCCGCGATTTCTTTCTTCAGATTCAGAAATTCCAGATAACCAAGATAATATTTCAAATAGTTCGCCGGATCACCGACGATGAGTTCATAGAGATTCTGGATCGCTGCGAGGTCTGTGATCCCATAGTCTTTGAAAAACACAGCGGTATCGATCAGCGTCCACCCGTCGTAATGGATTCCGATGTCGGCAAGTGTATAGAGCCCAAGAAGAACAGAAGTATTCTTCTGGTACAGGCTGGCTTCCGGTTTGGAAATCGGTGCCATGTAGTAGGACATCATTTCTGCGTAGGTTGCCCAGCCTTCTACATAGCCGCCAAAATCGAGGAGACTGCGGATCGGATCGGCGTTCTGTGAAGAAAAATATACAGTCTGATACAGGTGACCGGGATAGCCCTCATGAGCCAGTGTGGTGTAGAGGGAAAGTCCGCCGGAAGTCTGCCCCTGATTGATGTAAATCACGTTTTCGGAAATATTATCGATTGCAGGAATCATGTAAAATGCAGGACTTAAGTAATCCTCCAGAGCGGTCGGGACATATTTGACAGAGGTCTCTACGTCCGGAATCTCTGGAAACGCACCGTTGATCTTCTGCCTCAGGTCATTTAACATCGAAGAAGGCGCCATGGAATCCAGAACCGACAGAAGCTGATCGGAATAAAGAACCTCTTCCATGGCAGTCAGGTCTTCTATGATCTGTTTTTGAGTCATTTTCTTCAGATCTTCGATGGAATCGGAGATGCCGGTTTTACTGCGGACCAGGATCTCATAATAGGTTTTCCCATCGGGTAAATAGCAAAGCCCTTTCTCATTCGTTCCGTTTCCTTTTAATGCATTTAAAGAATCGGCAAGTTCCAGATATGCAGGGAAAATCACATTCTGAAGCGCTGCGTCGTTCTGTGAAATAAGGCTGCTCCGTTCCTCATCGGAAAGCTCCAGAGAATCCAGCCGTTCTTCAAATGTTTCGTACAGATAATTATCTTCTCCCATTTCTACAAAGGAAATGCATTGGCTCGTAACAGAATCCACCTGATAATCCGGCATAAACATGCCGACGTCGATACGGGCATTTTCAAATGCAATCAAAGAATCAAAATAGTCATCGGTATCTTCCAGAAGTTCCAGATATGTTTCGGCATCTTCGACACTGTAAAACTGAAATTCCGAGAGCAGGACAGGAAGCTGGGCGTGAATGCCGGTGATTGGCGATAGAGGATCCTGGTAAAGGAGATATTCCGCCATTTGTGAGGAAGTATCCAGATAAGAGTCCAGAATTTCGTATGTCAGCCGATTCTCCTCAGAAAGAGAGGCGGGATGAAACTGATGAAGCGATGCCTGGCAGTTCTCAATCGAAGCCAGAGCAGCATCCGGATCGCTGGGAAAGCTCCCGTATGTAACGGGGCAGTCCGAAATACCGTAATCGTCCGGGTTGCGAAGGGTGTAGTGAAGGCTGATCGTGTTGGAAGAAACTTCACGGCAAAAAAGATCGTGGGTGAATTTACGAAATGCTTTATCTTCATTGGTTGAAAAGCTGATCTGACTGCAGCCGTTCAGCATAGTAAGAATTATGAAAAAGGGAAGAATGAGAGAAATTCGTTTCTTCTGGGAGTGAAGAAGGTGATAGGACATAGAGACTCCATAAGATTTTTTATTAATATATGAAGAAATAGGGAAAAAAAGAAATAAAAGATATTGACGAAATGCGAAAAATGTGGATAATATTCATAGAAACGACAAGTGACAAGACAGATGACAAGTGATGAGATGACATGCCGGATGGCAATGGAAAATGGAGGGTTTATGAAAGAGTTTCTAAAGAAAAAGAACATTATTTTCTCTGCAAAGAGATATGGGATCGATGCACTCAGTGCAATGGCCCAGGGGCTGTTTGCGTCTCTTCTGATCGGTACGATCATCAGTACGATTGGAGAACAGACCGGAATTGAGATCCTTGTGACGGTGGGAGCTTATGCAAAGGGAGCAACCGGTGCTGCGATGGCGGTATCCATCGGATATGCGCTGCAGTGTCCTCCGCTGGTATTATTTTCACTGGCGGCGGTAGGTATGGCGGCAAACGAGTTGGGAGGAGCAGGCGGACCGCTTGCGGTTCTGGTCGTGACGATTTTCGCTGCTGAATTTGGAAAACTGGTTTCCAAAGAAACCAAAATTGATATTATTGTAACACCGATGGTGACGATCGGAGTCGGCGTTCTGCTCAGCCTCGGATGTGCGCCTGCAATCGGCAAGGCGGCGAGCACCGTAGGAACTGCAATCATGTGGGCGACAGAACTGCAGCCATTCTTTATGGGAATTCTGGTATCTGTGATCGTAGGAATTGCACTGACACTTCCGATCAGCAGTGCGGCAATCTGTGCGGCTCTTTCTCTGACAGGGCTTGCCGGAGGGGCGGCAGTGGCCGGATGCTGTGCCCAGATGGTGGGATTTGCTGTGATGAGTTTCAAGGAAAATAAATGGGGCGGACTCTTTGCCCAGGGAATCGGAACTTCCATGCTTCAGATGGGAAATATCGTTAAGAATCCGAAGATCTGGCTCCCGCCAATTCTGGCTTCAGCAATCACAGGCCCGATTGCCACCTGTATCTTCCGCCTTCAGATGAACGGAGCAGCAGTTGCGTCCGGAATGGGCACCTGCGGCCTTGTGGGACAGATCGGTGTGTACACCGGATGGGTGAGTGATATCGCAAACGGAGCGAAAGCCGCGATCACAGTAATGGACTGGATCGGCCTGCTCCTGATCTGCTTTATCCTGCCGGGACTTCTGTCATGGCTGATCGCGATTCCGATGCGCAAGAAAGGCTGGATCGGAGAAAACGATCTGAAACTGGATCTGTAAAAGAAGATTTAGACGAATACATATAAGAAAAACGAGTAACCAAACCGGATCGAAGAGGTTACTCGTTTTTTTACTTGTTATGAATTGCTGTGGCTTTTGACAAAATCAAGAAACCGAAGCGTTGCTGGGGCTGCGGCTGCATTTTCAGAATAAGCGACACCCAGAACACGCGTATAGTGGCTGGAAAAAGAGCGGACACAGACGTCAAAAGGCGCATTGGTCAGCAAAAGACGCGGAAGTACGGTAATACCGAAACCTGCTTCCACCATTTTCAAAGTGGCAAAATCCTCGTTCAGCCGGTAGCGGATCTTAGGGGTAATGTTGTTCATGGCGAAAATATTTCCCATCTCGTAATCCAGACCATCAGAGGAAAGAATAAAGTTCTCATTATCGATATCGGCAAGAGATACTTCGGCCTGAAATGCAAGCGGGTGGCCGGCGGGGGTGACCAGCATCAGCTCATCCGTTCCCACCGGAATAAAGGAAGCTTCCGGGACAGAATAGCGGGAGACGAAGATACAGTCCAGTTCGCCGCTGTGGAGACGTTCTTTCAATCCGCTGAAACCATCGACCGTAAGTTCAAAGTTGATATTCGGATAGACGGAAGAGAATTCCTTCAGAATATCTGGGAGCCAGTGATAGGCGATGCTCTGGATTGTACCGATCCGGATATATCCGGTATCCAGTCCGTTCAGTCTCGCCGCAAGCCGGTTGATCTGCTGCTCTTCCCGGCAGATGATCCGAAGTGATTCAATGATCTCCTCGGTGCCAAGCAGAAGATCCATGCCGGATTTGGAACGCTTGAACAGGGGAAAACCAAGCTCTTTCTCATAACTTCGGATCGCCTGGCTGATGGCAGACTGCGTATAATTCAGTTTTTCGGCCGTTTTAGAAATACTGTGTGTCTCGCAGACATCCAGAATGATTTCATATTTATTCATGCGAACTCCTTCTATTAAAAAAAGTGATACTACCTATTAAAATAATTTGCTTTTCGAATTGCTTTTTATCTTTTATTATAAACATGGATGAATGTTTTTTGTCAAGAGGGGGACGGGTACATAGTCACCCAGTCACTGCCTCAAATGCATACTAAATAGGAGGAGAAATTTATGGGAACAGAATTCTGGAATGGAGCAGAAGCGGCACATAGACGAGTGATGATGAAAGCGGCCGGATATTCAGATAGTGATATCCGCAAGAAACCGCATATTGGTGTACCGAATTCATATATGGAGGGATCACCGGGATCCGCACATCTGCGCCAGATCGCGGCAGCAGTCAAAGAAGGAATCTGGGCAGCAGGAGGCGTGCCGGTTGAATTCGGAATTCCGGCAACATGCGGAAACATTGCAAATGGAGCGGAAGAACTGAAATACGAACAGGTAGGACGCGACATCGTGGCCATGTCGGTAGAATTTGTCAGCCGTGTCCACAATTTTGACGGGCTGGTTATGGTTGCATCCTGTGATAATATTATTGCCGGCTGCTATCTGGCGGCAATGCGCCTGGATATCCCTGCCATGGTGGTGACAGGGGGATCTATGCAGCCGGGACAGTATTGCGGCAAAACAGTCGTAGAAGCGGATCTGGATGCAGCACGTTTCTCAGGCGCCGATGAGAGTGAACTGATGGAAATGGAAGACAATGTCTGCCCGTCATTTGGTGCATGTCCGTCCATGGGAACAGCGAATACGATGCAGATGCTGGGGGAAGTATTGAATCTGGTACTTCCGGGAACGTCAACGATCCCTGCAACCGATAATGCAAAACTTCGCAAAGCCCGTGAAGCAGGAAAATATGCGGTTCTGATGGCAAAAGCAGGAAGAAAACCTTCCGATCTGATCACGAAGGAAGTTCTGGAAAATGCAATCATGTTTGACATGGCGGTAGCCGGATCAACCAATGCGGTACTGCATCTGCTGTCTTATGCATACGAACTGGGAATCAAATTGACACTGGAAGACTTTGAACATTATGCCAAGGAAATCCCGTGCATCAATGCAGTCGTACCGAGCGGCCCGTATACGGTAGTAGATTTTCACTATGCCGGAGGCGTACCGAATGTCATGAAAATGCTGGAGAGCAAACTGCATACAGACGCACCGAGCATGTACGGATGTCCATGGAGCGAAGTGCTGTCCAAAGTAACTGCACAGGAAAATAAAGTAATTCATTCTCTGGACCGTCCGCTGTTCCATGAACCGGGACTTAAGATCCTTCGCGGAAATCTTTCCCCGAACGGAGCGATCGTACGTCCGACAGCGGTTTATGACGAAGTGAAGTACATGAAAGGCAAAGCAAAAGTATTTGAAAATGACCGTTCCGCATTTGAAGCAATTCAGGGTGGACAGATCGTGCCCGGCGATATCATTGTAATCCGCTATGAAGGATGCAAAGGCGCACCGGGAATGAAAGAACTGATGCTGAGCATTGACGCACTGATCGGACTTGGATTACATAAGAGTGTAGGCCTGATTACCGACGCCAGATTCTCCGGATTTAACTTCGGTGCTATTATCGGACACGTTTCACCGGAAGCATATGACGGAGGTACGATCGCACTGGTGGAAAATGGAGATGAGATTGTGATTGATATTCCGAACGGTGAAGTATCGCTTCTGGTATCCGATGAGGAACTGGCAAAAAGACGTGAAAACTGGGTATGCCCGCCGCTTAAGGAAGAGAAGGGATGCCTGAACATTTACGCAAAGATGTGCCGCCCGGCAGAAGAAGGCGGAGCGATGCAGCCGTGGGGACTGGACGCGAAATTCAAATAATAAAATTTTAGGAGAGTGAAAAGATGCTGTTATTATCAAGAGAAGATATTAAAAAAGTATTTACTATGAGGGATGCAATCGAGGCGGATAAGGAGGCGTTCCGTCTGGTTGTTGAGGGAAAATGCGATTCCCCGCTCAGAACAAATATCCAGGCGCCGAAATATGACGGATGTTTTTTGTTTATGCCGGCCTATGTAGAAGAAATGGATACCGCTGCGGTGAAGATCGTCAACATTTTTCCGCACAATATTGACCAGGGAAAGCCGTCCTCTCCGGCACAGGTTCTTCTGATTGACGGAAAGACCGGAATCGTTACGGCTGTGCTTGACGGAACCTATGTGACCCAGATCCGTACAGGTGCGGCTTCCGGCGCGGCATTCGACGTATTGGCGAAGAAAGACTGCCGGATAGGTGCACTGATCGGGACCGGAGGACAGGCAGCGACTCAGCTGGAAGCAATGCTGGAAGCAAGAAAACTGGAGGAAGTCCGGGTTTATGACCTGAATTATGAGCGTACTGCCGCATTTGCAGAAAGAATGCAGGAAGAACTGAAGGCATACGGAGCAAAGATTATTCCGGTTCATTCTTCCGATGAAGCAATCGATGACGCGGATCTTCTGATCACCGTGACACCATCTTCCAAACCGGTGTTTGACGGAACAAAGGTGAAAGCCGGAGCGACCATTAGCTGTGTCGGAGCATACCAGCACCACATGCAGGAGATGGATCCGGCAATCCTGCCGAGAGCATCCAAGATTTATTTCGATTCGAAAGAGGCGGTGCTGTCTGAATCCGGAGATATTCTGATTCCATTAGAAGAAGGAATCATCACCGAAGAAGACTTTACAGGAGATCTTGGAATGGTACTGAAAGGGGAACTCGTAGGCAGAGAAAATGATGAGGAAATCATTGTTTTCGAGACCGTAGGAGTTGCGGTTCAGGATCTGGTGGCTGCCAAGAAGATCTATGAAAAAGCGGTGGAAGCAAATGTAGGAACTGAGTGGAAATAGAATAAAATAGATTCAAAAAAACTTTCAGAAATTGTGTTCTCATTGATAAAATGCCACAACCGTGATCCGGCAGGGAGATGTTCTATGGGTAATGGGAGCGGAAATGAATGTTGAGCATCTGGAAGCGTTAAGTAAAGAATAAAAAATAAGCAACCAATGGTAAAGCGCCGTTTCAAGAGATAAAATACTTGAAACGGCGCTTTTTTTCATTGTTTTACAAAAGAAATGAATAAATTCGTTACAATGAAGACAGAGGGGAACAAAATCAATTAATTGGAGGGTGTAAAAATGGGAGAAAGAATCATAACGGAGGAAATCATACAATCTTTTCATCAATATTTAGTTCAGGAAGAAAAAAGTACGGCAACAATCGAGAAATATCTTCGCGATGTCCGGACCTTTTCAACGTATATCGGTTCCAAGATTGTGACAAAAGAACTTGTTATGGACTATAAACAGAATTTGCAGGTGAAAGAATATGCAGTTCGCTCGATCAATTCCATGCTGGCAAGTTTGAGCAGTCTGCTGGACTTCCTGGGATGGTCCGAATGCAAAGTGAAAAATATTAAAATGCAGAAACAAGTGTATTGTGCCGAAGAAAAAGAATTGACCAAGGCAGAATATTTCCGGCTTCTGGAAGCGTCAAAGAAAAAACCACAGCTACAGTTGGTCATGCAGACAATATGCGGAACCGGAATCCGTGTTTCAGAACTGCAGCATTTTACTGTGGAGGCGGTAAAACAAGGAGAGGTCATCGTCAATTGTAAAGGAAAGACCAGAACGATCCTGATTCCCGGGAAACTGCGGAAACGGTTGCTTGATTATGCCCGGAAGCAGAAAATACAATCCGGAACCATTTTCCTGAGTCAAAAGAAAACACCGTTAAACCGGAGTTATATCTGGGAACAGATGAAAGGACTTTGTAAGGAGGCGAACGTGAGTCCCGGAAAGGTATTTCCGCATAACCTGAGGAAGCTTTTTGCAAGGACATTCTACGGTATCGAAAAGGATATCGCCAAATTGGCCGATATTCTGGGACACAGCAGCATCGACACGACCCGGATTTATATCATGAGTACAGGGGCAGAGCATCGAAAAAAGATCGAACAGCTTGGCCTTGTCGTGTGAATATAAAAAACTGACATAATTCACATTATGTTATTTAACTGATAAAAAAATGAATATGTTTCAGGTATATTAGGGGTATTTTTTCGGATTTTTGAGTACACGAAGAAATATCCTCCTTTTTGATTTTACAGAAATCTTGACTGGGGATCATCTTCCTTTGCGCTTCGACGGATTTCGACAGAATTCTTGCTGCCTCTCCCTACAGGAATCGCATTTTTTCGAGCGCATTGCTTGATTTTTCGACTGTTTTATGCTATACTTTCGTTGATAAATTTTAGATACTTATGTGGATTAAATCTATTGTACTGACATAATGTGAATTATGTCATAAATTATATATTTATAGAATATTTTGATTCCATTTCAGCGTGGATTTTCAAGTATAAGGAGGTACGGATTTTGAACTATAAGTTATTAAAGACATTTCGAAAAAGGCATGGTTTCACACAGGCAGAAGTCGCAGAATATGCAGGTGTAAGCCGTCAGGCATTTTCCAACTATGAGAGGGGCTTGCGGGAGCCATCTATAAAAGTGCTGATCATGCTTGCGGATTTGTATCACATCAGTCTGGATGAATTAGTCGGAAGAGAGCAAAAATAAGAATTTCAAAACGCATTGTTTCAGGTGGAGGAGTACCGGAGACAATGCGTTTTGGTATAGCCAATTGATTTATAAGCAACTAGTTATTTCATAAATACCAGGAGGAAGCGTAGCTTTGTGGACGGAATAATAGGATGCATGAGAAGACAAAGTGAAAAGTAAATAATGAGAGACTTTAGAAAAAAGATTGTTAAAAACAGAGAGATGTTTTTGAGGAGTATGGCGCTTCTATTTATGGATATAGCAATCATTATTATCAGCATGGGGGGAGCGCTTTGGATTCGGTGTGATTTCCAGTTTAGTAAGATTGACAGTATTTTTTTGGAATCTGTGCATGATTATATGCTCATTAATATTACCTGTACAGTATTGATTTATTCAATTTTGAGATTATACAGCAGTTTGTGGCGCTTCGCAAGTATAGAAGAACTGAAAAATGTCATTATCGCCGTGTGCTTATCATCGGTGGTGCAGACCGCCGGGATGAAACTTATGGGGTGCGAGGTGCCGAGAAGTTATCCGTTCCTTTACCTGCTGTTGCTTGCGCTTTTGACGATCATAAGCAGATTCTCCTATCGGTTTCTGCGGATTGCCATGCACAAGTACAGAAAAGAAAGAGAAGCTGCGCCCATTCAGACGATGATCGTAGGTGCCGGATCCGCCGGTTATATGATTGTTCGCGAGATGAACAACAGCAAGCATCTGAATCGGAAGATTCCCTGTATTATCGACGATGATCCGGCCAAACTGGGAACGTATCTTCAGGGAATACCGATCGTCGGAAAGAAAGAAATGATTCCCTATTATGCTGAAAAATACGGAATCGAAGAGATTGTCATTGCGATTCCGACGATATCCAGAGAAGGGCAGAAAGAACTGCTGGATATCTGCCAGAATACATCCTGTAAAATCATGATTCTCCCGGGAATCTATCAGCTGGTCAACGATGAAGTCAGTGTATCCATGCTCCGCGAGGTTCAGATTGAGGACTTGCTTGGAAGAGAGCCGGTCAATCTCGAGATGGATGAAATCATGGAATATGTCCAGGGCAAGACCGTGCTGGTCACAGGGGGCGGAGGATCTATCGGAAGCGAAATCTGCCGACAGGTGGCACTGCATAATCCAGGACTTCTGATTATCCTGGATATCTATGAAAACAATGCCTACGACGTACAGAATGAACTCCTTGCAAAATATCCGGATATGAACCTGAAGGTTCTGATCGGGTCTGTGAGAAATAGAAAACGGATCGATTCCATCTTTGAACAGTATCGTCCGGAACTGGTTTTCCACGCTGCAGCACACAAACATGTGCCTCTTATGGAAGACAGCCCGAATGAGGCGATTAAAAATAATGTATCCGGGACCTGGATCGTGGCCCGCGCTGCAGATGCGTATCGGGCGAAGAAGATGGTTCTGATCTCTACCGATAAAGCAGTGCGCCCGACAAACATTATGGGAGCGTCAAAAAGAGTATGCGAGTTGATTGTGCAGAGCTTTGCACAGAATTCGCAGACAGAATATACAGTCGTGCGTTTTGGAAATGTACTGGGAAGCAACGGAAGCGTTGTCCCATTGTTCCGAAAGCAGATCGAAGAGGGAGGTCCGGTGACGGTGACTCATCCGGAAGTGATTCGGTATTTTATGACGATCCCGGAGGCCGTGAACCTTGTCCTGCAATGCGGCGCCCTCGCCAAAGGAGGAGAAATCTTCATCCTGGATATGGGGGAACCCGTTAAAATCGTAGAACTGGCTGAAAAAATGATTCGTTTATCCGGATATGAACCGGATGTCGACATTCAGATTAAATTTACAGGACTGCGCCCGGGCGAAAAACTGTATGAGGAACTTCTGATTGATGAGGACAATCTGAAAAAGACGGATAAAGACCGCATTTTCGTTGCCCAGCAGACGGGTGTCGATTCTGCAAAAATACAGGAGACCGTCCAGAAACTGATCGAAGAAGCATACGACGAGACGCAGGACATGCGCTCTTATATCAAAGAATTGGTACCGGAATATGCTCCGCAGGGAATTGTAGAAGAATAGAGAGATACGTATTTAGGGGATGAGGGTGGCTATGAAAACGGAAGAAAGACATCAGAAGAATCCGTATCATAAGCTTACGGAATATCAGAAACGTTACATGAAGGTGAAGGATATATTGGACAGAGTACTAGCTATCATAGGACTTTGTATATTATCACCACTGTTTCTGATCATAATCGTTATGTGTAAATCAGAAGATGGATGGAATGCACCAGTCTTTTTCTCACAGAAAAGGGTGGGCATTCATAAAAAGCATTTTCAGCTATATAAATTCCGCAGTATGAAACTGGATACGCCGCACGACACTCCAACCCATCTGCTCGCGAATCCGGAACAGTACATAACCAAAGTCGGGAAAATGCTTCGGAAAACTTCACTCGATGAATTGCCGCAACTTTGGAATATCGCCAAAGGCGATATGGCTGTCGTCGGACCGCGCCCGGCACTTTGGAATCAGTTTGATCTGATTGAAGAGCGGGACAGATATGGTGTTCACCAGATTAAGCCGGGCCTCACCGGCTGGGCACAGATCCACGGGCGGGATGAACTGGAAATCAGAGAGAAAGCTAAGTTAGATGGGTATTATTTGAGACATTTAGGATTTGTAATTGATATAAAAGCCTTTCTTGGAACGATTGTCTCCGTGGTTAAGAGCGATGGGGTTGTAGAAGGTGGTACAGGGGCAATTCGTGGGAAGGGAGAAGAGAAGACCGCTGAAGAGAGGACTGAAAAGAAGACCGCATTAATTGTGACGAATCATTCTTATATGCTCTGGCAGTTCCGGAGAGAGCTGATTGCTGAATTGATGAAAAAATACCATGTCATCATCAGCATGCCTTTCGTGGGACACGAAGAAGATTTCAAAGCCATGGGTGTGAAATGCATTCAGACCAATGTGGAGCGCCGGGGGATGAATCCGGTAAAAGATATGTCTCTTATCAAAAGCTACTTTAAGGTGATCAGGGATGAAAAACCGGATATCGTTCTTACCTATTCGATTAAACCAAACATTTATGCCGGGTTCGTGTGTGGAGTGCTGAAAATACCGTTCTTCGCCAATGTGCAGGGGATGGGAACCGCATTTCAGAATCCAAGGTTGGCAAGATTTGTTTCGATGCTGTATAAAGCGGCGTTCCGAAAAGTCAAAGCAGTCTTTTTCGAAAATGAGGCAAATGCAGAAGAATTCTGTAAAAGACAGATTATCGAAAAAGACAAAGAAGTTGTACTTCACGGAGCTGGCATTAATCTGGACTATTATTCCCTGCAGCCGTATCCGAAGAATGATAAAGTTCATTTCCTGTATCTTGGAAGAATTATGAGAGAGAAAGGGATGGATGAACTTTTCAAAGCGGCAGAAAGGCTTCATGAGGAGCAAGAATCATTTGCACTGGATCTGGTTGGTTTTTTTGAAGATGAATATAAAGAAAAGGTGGAAACGCTGCAGAAAAAAGGTGTTGTTATATTTCATGGATTCCAGAAGGATCCAAGACCTTTTTATACGGCGGCTGACTGTATCGTAATGCCAAGCTATCACGAAGGGATGAGCAATGTGAATCTGGAAGCGGCGGCAATCGGAAGACCGGTTATTACATCCGATATTCCCGGATGCAGGGAAGCAGTGGAGGATGGGAAGACTGGGTATTTGTGTAAAGCGAAGAATGCTGAAAGTCTGTATAGGGTGATGAAGAAAGTGTTGGAATTGCCAGTGGAAGAAAGAGAAGCTATGGGAGTGGCGGGACGTCGGAAGATGGAAAGGGAATTTGATAAAGGGGAAGTTGTGAGACGGACGATAGAAGAGATTGAGAGACGGGGATAGTGAGTTGGATAGATAGAGAAAGTCGAAGGCGATATGAAGGGAGAGAATTCATATCGTTTTCGCGTATGCTGGTTTTTGGGATGAATTGGGCATCGGGGGTGGTGGGGATGCGGGGGAAGAAAGGGACACAGATATGACATTAACGAATTATTGGTGGCTGCTGATATGGCTTTTTGTCGCCGGGGGGATTTTGACAATTGCGGTGCCGAAAAGGCCGGAGCGAGTGTTGGGGAAGACGGAGAATAGATGGAGCTGGGGGGCAGCAATCTTGCTGGCATGTCCGTATGCTGTATGGTGTATGAACAGATCGAACTTCGGAGACACCGAAGTGTATAGAACGACATTTCTAAATGCCCCGGCAGTTATTTCACAGATCCCAGTGTATTTAGCAGAACATACGAAAGATCGTGGCTTTTCTGTTTTGATAATTATAATTAAATCAATTATCGGAAATAGCGATAAGTTGTTTTTCCTATTGATTGCAATATTCCAAATCTTTTGTGTTGTATATTTTTTTAGAAAATATTCTACAGATTTTCTGCTATGCATGTTCATGTTTGTGGCTTCTACAGATTATTTGTCCTGGATGTTTAATGGTATGCGTCAGTTTATTGCTGTAGGTATTATCTTGTTAAGCTTTGGACTTACTTTAAGAAAAAAATATATCCCCGCGATATGTTTGATTTTGTTAGCTGCTACCATTCATGGATCTGCGCTTTTGATGTTGCCTATTTTATTTGTGGTTCAAGGAAAAGCGTGGAACAAACGAACACTTCTGATGATGGCTGGCGTTTGTGTGGTAATTTTGTTTGTGGATCAGTTTACTACAATTCTTGATACCATGTTGGCAGAAACACAATATAGTGATTTGATAACAAATGAAATATGGACAAACGATGATGGAACGAATATGCTTCGCGTGTTGTTTTATTCTATTCCGGCTGTTTTGTCTCTTGTTGGAAAACGATATGTGGATGCGGAAAATTCACCAGTTATAAATATGTGTGTAAATTATGCTTGTTGTACTTGTTTGATATATTTTTTGTCCGCATTCACTTCTGGAATTTACATCGGAAGAATTCCAATTTTTATGACGCTGTAGCCCATTGTCAAGATAGGAACAAAAAAATTATTGCAGATTTATTCACACTCGAAAGAGTGCTTTTTTTTTGCGCTTTTCCGGGTTGCCTGAATTTTTGCAAATTTCTCCCAGACGCTTTTTTGTCCCTATTATATCTATAGGGGTCTACCTTTATTATTGAGGTTATTCATATTATCTCACGCCCTGAATCTGGGGCATATTCCAAATCCCTATGGCAATAGGTGTCATAACCCTTTCGGGCTCGGGGTGCCAGCCCGCCGCTCTTGCTTTGCGGAAGTATCATTATCATCTACAGATTATGGCTCAGAGGAATGCCGGTACCTCCTTAGATCATCTATGATATCGCTGCGTATAATTTCGCCTCCCTTCCCGGTCATGGCGATAGAATATCCTGGCTCCTTGTAGATGGTTGTTTTGGAATACCGATATTAAGATGTCAAGGTGCAGGTAGAGGGCAGAATTTGCCTTTCTGATTTTATATCGTTTTTAGAGGGAGATGCGTAAAAGAAATGTGTTGAAGCTAAGTAAAGATTATTCCTCAGAGTAAAATAAGATTATAGTTGAAAAATAAGTGCATCAACATTACAAGCATTGATGCCGAACATGATATCTCAATGCGTGAAGTATAGCGCCGCCATTAATGTAAACGATGCCCGGAGTGCCAAAAGGCTCCCCGGGCATCAGTGTTTGGGATTATTAAGTTTAGCGGCCATTCATCAGTCAAGTTAGTCTCCGAAAATATCGTTTTCTAATTCTTGATAAACAATCATATCTGGAGTAATTAGTTTTGCCAGTGTATCACGCATGATCATTTCACCAGTATTACCACAACCGGTAATACCAAGGAGTTTTTTCCCTAATGTGCAAATATCGTTTCCTGCGGACTTGATATCATCTGGGGCATTTCCACGAGCAACACTTTCTGCAATCTTTTGCGTTTTGATGGCTAACAAATCATTCGCCTTATCAGGTGAATTAGCAGCTTGACACCATTTCTTTAAAACGGAATCATCCAAGATATAAGATTCAATGTGTCGACGGGAAATTACTTTAACTCCACTGGCTTGTAGGTCTGCAATTTCCTCAGGACTTCTATCATCTCGATCCACAAGACGAACTATGGTCGAAGAAGGAGAAACACTGGTTATGAAATCAATAACAGATTGTTTGTTTTCAATATCGTTGCAACTTCCGAGTGAATAAAAAATGGTGTTTGGATGTGTACTCTTGAAAATGGTAGAGTAGCAGCGAGCGTCAAAATCTTTTCTTTTTCTACCCCGCGTGGTTCCTTCACAGAAAACAATTGTCTCAGGAGAAAGAAAAGGTGCGTAATCGTCCAGTGTAATTTCGACCATTTTATTCCAGAGAGATGTGTCACAGCTACTTGGCTCTAACGTAACATTTTCATCGAAATCATATCCGTCGAAATTTAAGAAAACAACTTCTCCGGGATGCTGTTCTAAAAGTTTTCTGGCTTCTTTTAACATACCAAAAGAATGGGTAGCAATCCATAACTGAGACTCATTTGGAACAAGCTGAAAAAGTTCAGTAAGAAGGCGTGCTTGTAAACTGGTATGAATGTGTGTTTCGGGTTCATCGATACAGAAAATGGTATCTTTATAGAATTCACTTTTAACAACCATATCTAAAAGCAAATCAAAGGCAGCTTTTTCTCCACCAGATAGTTTTTCGTAGCCATATTTGGTCGTTGTTCCTTTAGAAAAATAAAACTCAGCTTTATCCGTAACCAAACCAATTTCTGTTAATATTAAATCAGGAAAAAGCCGTTTGAGTGGTTCTCTGATTTTATTAAGCATCGCATCTCTAAGTGCCTTGACAGTTTTTGTGTCGTTTTTCTCGTCGTATAATTGCGAAATGGTTTCTGAGATGAGTCGTTGATAGTTATCATTAACAGTAGAGTCATTCTGAATCATCATACCGTTGTCTACTGTTTCTAATGGAGAATTTAATTTTTGCAAAGTAGTTACTGATATATTGGGTGAGTTTCTGTATGCTGTTCTAAAATAGAAAAACTGACGAAATTGTTCCCGTGATAAGTTCGATATGTCACTATGGAAGTCAATGCTGACCAATTGATAGCTACGTCTCCGATCTGTGGTGTCTTTTTTACAATAATCATCATTAGCAGCATTATTATATCCCTTATTCAAATGCCACGTTTTAAACGAATCAAATAAGGAGCTTTTTCCACAGCCATTAGGACCTACTAAAACAACAAGTTTGGCTGTAGACGGTATGTTTTCTATGGTCAGATCGGTAAACCGCTTAAATTTTTGTAATCTTATCTTTTTAATTCTCATATTCTCACTCCTGTTGTGGTTTTAAAATCAAATTATTATTTCTCAAATTGATGAGCACTTTTTAGTTCCAAGTGTAAAAACTTCTACTAATTAGAGTATACATCTTCGTTGGAATATTATCAACCAGCATTCGACGCATATCGAAACAATAAAAATTACTATTTGGAATAAATATAAACTGTCGTTTGATTTATTTATCTGCCTGATTATGTGTTAGAAGTTTTACAGGAGTGGAAAGAGATGTTGAAACCGGTCAAGCAAAATCAGCTGGATTTGATTCTTCGATATTCTAACGGCAGACCGCTCTCGGAGGAAACATTGCTCTGTTTGCTGGAAAAGCAGTTACTGCAACAGGGACTTCCGGTCATGCTCAGGCGGAGATGATCACGGAGCGTTACGGTTATATCATTGATACTTGCCGTAAGCAGTGCACCCAGGACTTTGAAAAAGAATTCTATAAAGGGATGTAAAAAGAGCCGCCCTTCCGCATCGGGAAGGACGGCTGCATTTATGAAGGAAATGAAAAAAAGAAAAGGAGGAGCTTATTTTGAATGGGGAGGATGAGAAGTAGGAGTTGTCGAATCATCAGTTTCCTCAGATTCCGATGATTCTTTGGCTGAAGTGGAAGGATTGGAGGTATCACTGGCGGTTTTATTGTGGAAGGCAATTGCCTGGATCAGTACGATGATTGCTGCAGTGACCTGATCTGATAACTGGTTTTTACAGTAATAGTCCGGTTTTTTGCCGCTATTCATGGAGTTCAGGAACTGATCAAGGCATTTGAAGCATTCTTTGCCATCAGAATATTTTTTCTGACTTTCAATGGCGCTTTCACAGGATACCTGTACATAGCCATGGTATCCTTCGTCTGTGATGTAATCGGCATACTTTTTCAGTGGGAGAGAAAGTCCCTGAGTCCGGGAATACATTGCCATGAGATTCCAGACCGCATTATGGAGATTGAAAAGCAGTAATTCCTTCCACATGGAGGAAGACAGGTTATCACGATCAGGGTGATTGATGAGGTCCGCTATGTGGCTTAAAGATTCCAGGGCGTTACTGCATCTCATGTAATACCAAGGTGCATAGTCTTTTACATCGTCACTCAGGAATAAGATGGGGCTTTTGGTGTTTGGCATGTTGAATACCTCCTTGGATTATGAGGAAAGCAATGCTTGTCCTCTATTATCTATCGTCTGAAAAGGAAAGTGCGTAAAGTACAAGGGTATTATTTTAGATTTTCTCCGGAAAATGACGCAGAAAATTTGACATGTCGTGGATTACTTTGATACTTTCCGGCATTTCCGGTTCAAAAACACTGAAGGCATGTGTCAGTGCTTTATTGGCAGGAAAATCCTGCAGGTGGTAAGGGGAATTATGCTTTTTGAGTGCTTTGGCAAAGTTCAATGTATAGTGCTGGAGCATATCATTCTTGCTGGTAACCAGATAGCAGGGCGGCAGATTTTTCGTAATTGCCGGATGTTCCGGATTGGTATACGGTGCAAATGAAGTTTTACGATATCTGGAGCCGTAAAGAAAGCTGGGAAGAAATAGTCCGATTTTATCCAGCTTCCGGGTGTAGAACATGCCGCTGATCAATCCCATTGCCTGAATCTGCAGGGTGGATGGATGAACGTGGGCGGCTACTGCCAGTTCCGGAGAATTCTGCATGGCAACTGCATAAACCGCTAAGTAGGCTCCGGCACTGTCCCCAACCATGTAAACCTGGTTCGGATTACCCTGGTAACGAGTCATGAGAGATTTTACAGCATCCATTGCCCTGGATATATCGTTGAACTGTTCATAAACAGTCACATCGGGGATCAGGCGATATTCGACGCTGAAAATTACGAAATTCTGGCGGCAGAGCTGGACGCAGAATCGACGATTGAATTCTTTGCTTCCTTCCATCAGTCCGCCGCCATGCACATTGATGATAACCGGACGTGAGGGAACAAGTTTGGCGGGGCGGTAGATATCCATTGTATGCGCAGGGCATCTATCGTTTAAATAAGGAACATTTTCCACCAGTTTGATATCATCCGGAATTTGAAATTTTGCGTTTCTCACTTTTGTTTCCTGATCAAATTCTTCTCTCTGTTTCAGAAACATTGATTTCATAAAATTGTGCATAAGGTACCTCCTAAATAGTAGTGAAACTGCAGTTGGATAAAACACAGCCTTCTACTTACAACCGATATCCAGGGGAAGTGCGTAAAAAAATCTCTATATTTTTTCCGGCGTTTGAATTCTGTCGATGGACATTATTGTTCGAAAAAGAAATCAGAATGTACATGCATGTCTTTTTCCAAAATATTTCGCAGCTTTTTTAGAATTTTGTCCCGTCGATAACGGATAGTTCCTTCAGATACACCAATACTTGCAGCCAGAGGCCGCAAATGAATCTGATCAATATAAAGGCGGCGAATCAGGCTGCGTTCATCTGCAGTAAGATGTGCCAGTGCTTTGCGTAGATATTTGCGAGTGGTTTCTGCAAGCAGATTTTTATCAATCTGTGAATCCGGACAGGAAACATAAACTGCGGTTGGTAAATATTGATCGTCATTTAAATAGGCGCAGTAAGTATGTTTTTGTTCAATTTCAATAGAATTCTGAAGCTGTCTGTAATAACGACGGATAGTACGGATAAATTTTGGCTGAACGCTTCCATTCACAGTGCCGTTTAAGAGTTCTCTGGAAATTTCATTTTTCTTATAAAGGTATTGAGCTGTTTCAATCAGGATGGCTTTGTCAAGCTGTGGCAGAACTTCCGGAGTAATCAGGTGTTTTTTTACTGTAGTCAGTACGTCTTCAGAGATTAGATTTTTGCTGTAAAGTTTTTCTGTTTTCCCGATCAGCTTGTGATGATAAATCTGAAAAAGTATTTCAGAGGATACGGATCCGCTTTTTATCAGGGAAAGAATGTCAGATGGTTGTTTCCCTTCCTGAATCTGGTCGCAGATCCGCTTTATCAGCCGTCGCTGGCGGCAAAAATCAAAACAAGTGTCTTTCCCCTGCCTTTTAATAATTTCTTCCTGTAAAGACAGGGGAATCGTGCCATTCTGCAGTTGAATGATCGTATCCTGATCAATGCTGTACCGCATTCCTTCAATGAGAAGAGAGATAGTTGTTGTGTTCTCCATATAAACTTCCTCCTGATTGACTGCACAAAAAAAACCCGGAGAACAAAAAGTTCTCCAGGCCGTAGGCAGTATTTATTTTTGGAAAAACAGCAATAAAAAAACCCTGTCCTGTGAATAGGACAAGGTTTAAAAAATGATATTTTTGCCAGTATATATAGTCTAAACTATTGACAATCGGAAGTCAGTAGGGACTTAGTCGGGGATTTCCAGGAAAAAGTCGGGGATATGATTGGGGAAATGGTCGGGGTGTCAGATACGGAGTTGTTGGGACAGATTACCGGAAACCATATCGAAAAACTTTTCTTCTTTTATTCCCAGAGTTGATACACGTTCATAAGTGATGAGTGCTGTGGGAAGAACATATCCCCAGAGCGAAATGCCGAAAAGAAGGATTGCTTCTTTTTTTCGCTCATAATAAGTACTTCGCTCTAATGTTAATATTTCAGCTACCTGATTATCTGTACGGGGAGTTGCATCCATAAAACGAAGTTGGAGAAGGCGGGTGTATTCATCTCCGAATATTGGATACTCATTGACAAGGCTAAGAGCAATATCGGCTAATTCAATCAGCCATTTACTTTCAAAGAGATGATTTACCTGGATTTCAAAACAGGAGCAAGTTGCGGTAGGCGCCAGATCGGAAAGATAGAGCAGAGCTGTATTCAGTTCCATTCCGTATGTACCGGTAATTTCTTTCCGCAGATCTATTGCTCTGTTTTTTATTGCCCAGATTACTTGATGATAGAAAAGCAGTAAGGTCTTTGCCTGCTCATATAAGGATTTCAGGTTAAAACCCAGAATATGGCATTGTACCTTTATAAATTTCATCGTTCTTGATTCTGTTCTCATTCATTCTTCCTCCAGAGTTCTTGATAATGTTGGCGCCTACCATTATAACAGGCTCTGGTTTAATGAATGACTCATAGGTGGTTTAATATGAGTTTTTTTTCGGTTTAATTTCGGTTTAACGAGGGTCATTGAAAAGGCTGTTTAATAGCTCTTTTTGCTCTTCGGTAAGGTATTGACCGTACTGTAAATAATGCTTTTGTGCAATATCAAAGCCGCCTAAACATATCATAGACCGGATATGCCAGAAATGGATGTCTCCATTGCCGGATTCCATATTCAGCGCAGCGCTGGAAACACTGTACATTTCTGAATATGCCTGTTCCTGATAGAGCAGTGGAAGCAGTTCCAGGATTGCTTTTATGTAAGACAGGTGATAGTAGGCTCGCATATTATCCAGCCAGGAATCTCCTACGTAATTGGGGAGAAATTCATGTTCGTACAGGTTTGCTGCCTGACGCAAATAATGAATCTTTTCTTTACGTGTGGCGGATGGCAGCATTCCGTTTCGGCATAAACTGTCAAATAAATCGGCATCCGTCACAAGATTAATGTTCGGATTCAAGTAATAGTTTCCGACTTTATCTGAAATAACAAGATTATCAGGGAAAATCGGGCTTAATATATTACGGGCACGGTGTACAACATTTTTAACCTGTTTTGACGGAGAATCTATTTCTGCATTTGGCCATAGTGCATCTGTCAATTCCCGTTGAGATACTTTTCGGGTACGGTAGATCAGCAGATAGGTGATCAAACGGACTGCCAGAGGAGAAGTAATCTCACTTTCTGTCAAGGTACCAAAACGGGTTGTAATGGAAAGCCCCCCAAATACCTTGATAATTACATCACGGTCAGTCCGGCATTCTTTCTGACTTGTGATATTCAGACGATTCATCAACTGGAATTCGTTTCGTTCCGCTGCGCAGACATAAGAAAGTGCCTGCAGCATACCGTATAAACCGATATATCTTCTTGGATTTCGGATATAAATATAACCGCTGGTACGTTTATAATAGGGAGCGACAGCAAGAACCTGAATTCCCATTTTATGCATCAGTCCATTTTCATAAAGTGAAAGCATTGAAGAATCTTCAGGTTCACGGACATCAAAAACATCATTGTGAATAATTTTACCATAGAGATAAGGTGTTTCTTCAGGGGTGATATTGATTACGCGACCCTCATAGCTGCGAATATTGTTTCTGCAATGTTCATTTACACAGACTCCATAGCCAAGTTCAAAATTTGTTTCTACCAGAGCAGCACTGTCACAATCATAAAAGGCCAGAGCGATTTCCAGACATTTATCTACAATCACTACTGGATTACCGCTGCCTCGCAGGCCGGCTTCTAATCCGGTCAGGGTTGCCTCAAACTGTTCTACATATTCCTGATATTGGGGATGATTTTGCTTCTCTTGTGGTGTAGTGAGCATTAGTATAGTATCTCTCCTTCTTACTGTATTCTAAAAAGGCGGCAGAAAATCTCAGAAGAGATTGGAACTGTCGCCTGAATTTTTATGTTCCTACTTCATGATTCATGCAGGTGACATCATACTATTTGTATCAGAAGATGATACTATTTAAGCTGACAATGAGCAAAAGTGTTGTATATGAAGTAGATAATATTTTGCTGTTTCCGCTTCAGTAGCAAAAAGGAAAAATTTTCCATTTAACTAACATAAAGTATAAAAATGCAAGCATATTATATCATTTGTAAAAAAAATGTGCACTTGTTTTTCATCGACAAAAAGTACGATTTTACGTGCTTTTACGACAAAAATAGTGATTTTGATTTACATTAATCGAATGCTTGATCAAAAAAGATGATTGATTGCAAAAAGGTTAATCATCAGGCGGTGTGTTACTGATAGAGTGGACGAATGGAGTATGATAACATTCCCCGGTAATGAGAAAATTACCGGGGAGATTATTATGCGGGTTCTTCATATGGTATGATGAAACGGAGAAGATTTTCTTTTTCTTCCTGGTACATCAGGGTAATGAAACATTTATGGTCAGGAGAGATTTCAATCCGTTTTACTAAGTGTTTTACCAGTTCTCTGTCAAGAACAAAATCTTCTGGTAAGCTGCCGAATCGGGTAAGCCATTTATTGGGTTCCGTGAATTCGGATATGAGTTGATCTTTCTGTTTCCTCAGTATGGAAAACTCTGTCCGTAATAATGCCATATTCTGTTCAGAATCGTTACCAGCAGATTTTGAATCCATGACCTGATCGAGCAGTATTGCTATCTGACTGGAAATTTGTTTGTCTGCAGCAAGGTAGGCGGGACTGTGGGTTCCATTGGCAGTTTGCAATGCGGCGGCTTTTGCAGCGGCGCGTTCTTCTAAAATCGCTTTTTTTACTTCTAATGCAATATCTTCCGTTGGGTGCAGAATACGGGAGCAGGCATTTGGAAGTTTCTTAGGCGTACTGCAGCAAACATAAGCGGATGAAGCATTGGGAGAATCATGATTACGGCAGACATGAATCATGTTTCTTTTGCAGACTGCGCAGAAAATATTGTTACGAAACAAAGAGATTGGATGTTTCCTTTTTTGCGTTTCGGTTTGTTTCCGGCTTTCACGGAAAAGCTGTTCCTGACATCGCAGGAGGATGTCTGCCGCCTCAAAATCGTCTTTTGATATCAGCGGGGGATGGTGATCGTGAATCACGCTTCCGGAAGGAATTGGTGTTTCTGTCATTGCCTGCTTTTTTAAATCTTTTGGCATTTTCGGGATACGGTAAATGTGGTCCCCGATATAAACCGGATTTTGAAGAATCTTTCGAATGGAGACGGAAGACCAGTAATCATTGGCAGGAAGTCTCTTGTAAGAATATCCCATCTGGATACGGCGTTTGCCGGGTGTTGGTATCTTTTTCTTTGTCAGTATTCTGGCAATGTGATTAACTTCAAAGCCGGATAAATATAGGCCGAAAATCTCCTGTACAACAGGTGCTGTTTCAGAATCGATCTTCATCATGCAGGGACTGTCCGGATCGTACAGGTATCCATATGGGGAAAAAGCCGTGTTTTTCCCATGTTCTCCGGCCTGTTCCTGAAGCAGGGGATGATTCCAAAGCTGTTGGATTATGGGGTTTTGCGGCGGTGGATTGCACGTAATTTCGTTCCAAGTCTGTTTCAGGAAAGCCATTTTATAGCAGGGCTTTTTTAGAGCAGCATTTTCCAGACTGCTGTCGTAATGGTTTTTTATGGCAATGACGCGTGTGTGGCAACCGTCAATCAGAGAAGACAAAAGCAGTTCCTGTTCCACGGAAGATATCGCCAGATGAGAAAAGTCCGTGATAATGATGCAGGAGAGTTCTTGATTTTCAGCATCCTGCAGCATCTTTTGAAAAGAAAGACGGTTCACATGCTCATCCGGTGTCTCGTTGTCCCGATAGATTTTTGTGGGGAATGAACGAAAGTCGGAATGCTCCTGAATATAGTCGATAATCAGTTGCTGTGAGCAGGAGAGTTCTTCTGGTTCGTTATTTCCGGTTCGGATATAGATTGCAATGTTTTGATTCATATGTATGGTTTCTCCTCTTCCTGTGATGGAACGATAGAATCATGATTTATCTGGGTTTGACGTGCCTTTTGGAATTGCTCCGACAAAGCAGCAAATAATTCTTCGTGTTTCCATTTGATCTGGTATTTATCAGGTCCAAAGATTGTAATGGTTTCAACGTAGGTCTGTAATAAATCTTCTGTCAGTTCATTGACTGCCAGATATTCCCTGGCCGTTTCAGCCAGATGAATCAGTTCATCAGAAATAGACTGCTCTGCCAGTTTTTCTTTTTCCTGGTACAGGTTGGTTAAATCTTGCTGTATAGAATCTATATTTTTCTGCAGAGAGCTTTTTTGTGAATCGAAAGCATTGGGAGAGAGTGTACCGTCTGCCATTAATTCAAACAGTTTTCGTTTTTCATTTTGCAATGTGTTCAGCCGATTATTCAGGAGCGTAATTTTGGCCTGATATAGCTTCATCTGTTTTTGGGCTTCCTGTATCTCTAACTCCTGTTTTTCTTTCATGAGAATCAGCTGACGGAGAGCAAATGTTATCTGCTGGTACACAAACTGTTCAAGTTTATCTATGGGATAGTTCGTACCGGGACAGATGGAATGCTTCAGCTGAGAAGAAAGACAGAAGGCGTTTTTACCGTCATTGCGAAATCGAAGGGTCATTCCACAGAATCCACACTGTAATTTTCCCTTTAGTGGTGTAGTTACAGGAGGTATTTTCTTTTTGGGGCGAGTGGAAGGCGGACGTTCTAATGCTCTGTGGGCAGCATCATACAGTTCCCGGCTGATAATCGGTTTGTGTGCATGGGTACGAATCAAACGTTCTTTCGGTGGAACCGATACGGTTTTGTTTTGCTCTGTCAGGGAAGTATGTGTCTTTCTCATTTCCAGGTCTCCAAGATACGCAGTATTGGACAGGATGCGGGAAACCATCGTATATTTCCAAAGAGGCTGAGTGGTTTTCCAGTATTTTCCCGATTTTCCGTGTTCGGGATGGGATGCATTATATTGTGCCGGTGTCAGGATTTTTTGACCATTTAAATAGTTCGCAATGGCTGTAGGGCGCATTCCCTGTGAAGCCAGTGTGAAGATCAGCTGCACAACCGGGGCAGTTTCCGGATCAATTTCATAACAGTGTAATTTCCAGTTGCTGATATAGCCATAAGGAGCCGATCCAATGAAAGTACCGCTTTTCATGCGATATTCCACACTGGAAGCGCGTTTTTTAGAGAGATCCTTGCTGTAATAGGAATAAACCAGTGACTGCAGCGCAATATTCATGGTTTCCAGATAAGAATTCGTTTCCTTGCTGTCATAATGGTCATTAATGGAAAGAAAACGGATCCCGAGCATAGGGAAAATCTGCTCTACGTAGTCTCCGAGTACCAGGTAATCACGGGAAAAGCGTGACAGGTCTTTTACGATTACCGCATGGATTTTTCCTGCTTTGGCCTGGGCGATCAGTTTTTTAAAAGCAGGCCGTTGTGTGTTTGTCCCAGTATAGCCATCATCTACAAATTCACGGTATTTCATCGCAGATAAATCCGGATGTGTCAAAAGATAGTTTTTGATCAGGGTTCTCTGGTTGGAAATACTGTTGCTTTCATTTTTTTTGGAAAGATCACCGTCTGCCTTGGATAATCGAAGATAGGCAGCTAAAGTAAAGGAAGCCATGTCATTCACCTCCCATCAAAGTATCATAGAGATTGCAGAGGAGCAGGAACCAGGATTCTTCTTTAAAGTGAATCGTCACCTGTTCCGAATAATTAAGTTCAATTCGTTCAATCAGCTGATGTACAGTCGAAGAATCCAGTTTATGAGGAGCCGGAGTTTGGGTAAACAGGATCAGCCATGGATTCGAAAGGGAAAGTGCCTGTTTTACTTGAATCAGGGTATTTGCCTGTTGTGCAAGTTCTGAAGAAAGAATACGACTTTGGGAGCGCAGTTGTTCCAACTGAAGACCGAATGTTTCATCGTCAATCTGAAAATCGGCATGGGATTCAAAGGCATCTGCACGGTTTTCTGCCAGGATGCAGGACTGCTGGTGAGTCTGATCCAAAACTAACTGTAAGGAAGACAGACAGGCAGAAATTTTGTTTTTTCCTTCAGACGACAGCATCCAGTGCTTAAACCGGGCAGCGACCCGAAACTGATTCTGCAGTTGTGCCAGAACGATCACATCCAGCAGTTTTTTACTGATATGATTTTGCGGATGGGGATCCAGTACGGAAGACCCGGCACTTTGACAGGCGTATCCCATCACAGAATCAGCAGGATGTTCTGCATCGGCGCCGGTCATTTGAATTTTGTGTCCGCATACCTGGCAGAAAAGAATCCTTTTATAAAAATTGGGCTGATTCTGGTAGATGGCAGCATTTTGTTTTACCGCATTTTTGTAATGCTTTGTGGTCTGTTCAAAACGTTTCTGAAGTTTGTCAAAATCTTCGTGGGAAATATAAGCCGGATGAGCATTGGGAATAATAACCCATTCTTCTTCCGGAATGCGGGTGCGTTTATTATAGGGATCACATTTACGGTTATAACATTTGCCGCATACAAAATCACCTGTGTAAACACGGTTGGTCAGAATAAGACGAACAGAGGTGGTACTCCATAAAGTGGAACCTTCATGCTTTGTCTTTCCGCCGGAACGCAAAAATTCCACGCGTTCCTGAGTCGGTGCTTTCATTTCCCGAAGTCTCATGGAGATGGTATGGGTGCTGACTCCTTCTATTCCCCATTGAAAAATCAGTCGGACGAAATGCGATACATTGGGGTCGAAAGTCAAATATCTGGGCTTTTCCGGATCAAAAGTATATCCATAGGGAAATCCTTTACGAAAGACACCCTGAGCTTTTCTCAGATCATAGCTGTCAGAAAATCTGCGCGAGAGATCACGGCTGAAAAAGTCATTCAGAATGTTTTTCAGGATAATAGGAAGCTGAGAGGGATCGGAGGTATCGCTGTCAAATCTATCGTTGATTGAGATATACCGAACACCCATCATAGGGAAGAGGATTTCCAGGTAATAACCAGTTTCCAGATAATTTCGACCAAGGCGGGACAGATCTTTGGTTACGATACAGTTGATCTTTCCTGACTGGATATCCTGAATCATCCGTAAAAAGCCGGGGCGCTGGAAGTTGGTGCCGGACCAGCCATTGTCAATATATCGTTCTACCAGATTCAGTTCCGGATGGTTTTCCATATATTCTTCTAACATGGATATCTGGTTTTGAATACTGTCCCGGCAGACGTGATTCATATCATACAGAGATAACCTGGCATAAAGTGCTGTATGATTCACTGGAAGGACGGATTCCGGTTTGACGGATTTGTAGTTCTTGATTCGCTGAATTTGTTCATTCTGGCGGCTTTTTCGTGCCATAGAGTTTCTCCTTTCCGGCTGTTGCTCCGTCTTTTATCAGAGAAAAGTAGAAGAGCAGCAATTCCTTTGATTTTTCTTCCTGACAGGTGACAGTAAGCGGTGCATCCCGGAACAGGTTGATTTGAAAAATCAATTTCTGGGACCATTCTTTTGTTATTTCAAAGTTTTCGGGTACCTGGGTAAAAAGAACCAGCCAGGGATTATCCAGGTTGAAATCTTTCCGAAATTGTTGTTTTGCATCCAGTATTTTCGTCAATTCTTCGCGGAGTTTGTCAGAACGATCCTTTACAGAATCATGAGTGAAAGAACCTTCAGGATTCTGGTTAGTCTCCAAAATAGAAAAATGTTCCGTATTGGTTTTAAACTGCTCTAATACATCATTAATTTTGTCCTGAAAGTATTGTTCAATCTGAAGATAGCAGGTACTTTGTTCTCCATCTTTCATTTGTTCTGCAATAGACATAGCAAGTTTCCGTTCCTGTTCAATGGCTTCCTTTACTCTGGGGATTATTTCATCCAACCGGAAACTCTGCTTTGGGCAGGCATCCGGAAGCTTCATCCGATGGCTGGAACATACATAAGCAGAATACGGGTGCCGGTTGCTCATGTGCCGGACAACGTACATGGATCGTCCGCAATGACCACAGCGTACGACGTTCCGAAACGGAGTGGGAGGAAGAAGCGTACCGGGACGTTTCCCGGCATTGGATCGATTTTCTTCGAAAAGAAGCTCAAGCATTGTTTGCGTCCGTTCAAAATCCTGCCTGGAAACAAGGGGTTCATGATGGTTTTCAATAATCTGCGTTTCCCCGGTCCAGTGACGTTTCCTGCATTCGTGAAATACATACATAGCGGAGCGCTGTTGTCCGTATACCAGATCGCCTGTATAGGCACGGTTTTTCAGAATATAGTTGACGCTTCCAAATGTCCAGTAATCTTTGGCGTCCGGCTTGGTATAGGTGATTCCCAGCTGTTTCTTTCGCAAAGATGGGCTCGGTACGCCCATCTGGGTCAATTGTTTGGCGATATAACTGCGTTTGGTACCGGAAAGAAATTCTTTAAATATGTATTGTACATAAGGTGCAGTTACCGGATCAATATCCAGATTGGAGGGAGTATCCGGATTATAGAGATAACCAAATGGTGTAAAAGTCAGTTCCAGGAAACTGTTTGCTTTTTTTTGTCTGGCTGTGGCAGCAATGGAGCGTGACCGGGCGTACTTATCCACCATGATGATCAGTTCCTCCAGTTTTTTATATTCACCGGGAACTGGTTCGGAATGCAGACTGTCATAATTGTCATGGACAGAAATAATGCGGATTTTCATCATGGCAAGGAGATTGAGAAGGTAATAACGATTTTCTATATGATCCTTTCCAAAGAGTTCAAAGCTGCTGACTACAATACAGTCGTACCTGCCATTTTGGATTTCTGCCATCAACCGGTAAAACTCCGGGCGCGGGCTTTCCTGCTTCAATCTGCGGCTGTCCATGTAAATACCACTGATCTGGATATCCGATAGATCTGCAAGAAAGGTTTTCAGTTCTTTGATCTGGGCAGTGGCAGTTGGATCCGGTTCATCCGGCTGGACGACATCAGAAAATTTACGCCGGGCATAGAGAGCAGCCTGATAAAGTCTTTCTGTATGGTTTTCGGATGGAAGCATGGGTTAATCCTCCTTTATCGGTGTGGTCTGGAACGGGTTGTCCAGGGGTGTTTCCTCATTTTCACAAGATTCTTCGCTGTCTTCAGAAACTGTCGGATCTGAGGAAGTATCTTCATAAGTTAAATGCCTGGTACGAATCGGCATATAGAGGGTTTTCAAAAAGTCCTCTTTTTCTTCCATCCTTGCCAACGTGATCACAGGTGGCTTGTCGGGGTACAGATCAATACGTTCGATAATCTGTTTGAACAATTCCGGATCAGCAGAAAAATCCGGTTGTTCCGAAATGGAAGAATATAGTGTAATCCAGTTGTTTGTCTCAGAACAGGTCGCCCGGAATTTGCGAATCTGTATCAGTGCTGCCATGACCTGACGTTCCGAAATCCGGTTTTCTTCTTCTATCTTTTGCTGTCCCTCCAGATATTCTGCTTCGGAGAGCTTTTTACCGTTATAACGGGCTTTCAATCGACGGAAGGCGGACAGATTTTTCCGTACAGAATCAACTGCCTGATCAATCTGCCGTTGAAGAAAATTTTCCACACGGGTATATTGGACACTTTTAGATTCTCCGCTTACCATGTCCAGATATTTGAGCGCTTCCTTTCGTTCTGCGGATACCAGTGGCTGGACAGAGGTTAAAATTTCGTCCAGCCGATAGAACCGGCTGGCGCATTTGCTTGCCTGTTGAAGAGAAAAACTGGAACAGGTATAGGCGATGAAACTGGTGCCATCTCCGGTAAAAATTTCATTCTTATGCATTGCCCGTCCACATTCACCGCACCGGAGAACGCTTCCAATGGAAAAATGTGTCTGGTTAGTGGCATTCTGGCGAACCGCCTGCTTCCTGGATGTTCTGAGAGAACGGTCCTGCAGATATTTGAGAGAAGCACGTTTCATATCATCTCTGGAAACTAAGGCTTCGTGATGATTTTCTTCTACTGTTGGGAGTTGGATACCTGACGGAGCCGGTTCACCACTGTATAGATAAACAGCATCCCAGACTCTGCCGCTTAAAATCCAGTCCCCGACATACATGGGATTGAAAAGAATCTGGTTCAGGGAAGGCGCATTCCAACGTTCTGTATCTTTGCCGAGACGATCTTTCTGGCCAAGCTGACGTTTACGCAGGGCAGGATTGGGTGCACCCTGTTCATTCAATTGCTTACAGATCTGCGTCAGTGATATCCCTTCCAGATATTGATGGAAAATAAATCGTACATAATCAGCGACTTCCGTATCGATCATGACAAGTGCAGTAGAATTCGGGTCATAGCGGTAACCATAGGGGATCCAGGTGGCAGTATAAACGCCTTCCGGAGGAATCTGATGCCTCCGGCCTCTATCTTTCTGTTTCATGTGTTTTTACTCCTTCTTTTCTTTATTCTTTTCATTTTGATGTTTTTGCAGCTGTTCCCATACATCCTGATATTTCCATCGGATCTCATAATGTGTGTCATAAAGAAATATGGCATCTACAAAAGTTGTGACCATTTCCCGGGAAAGAGCGCTGGCATGTTGGAATTCTTTTGCAGATTCTGTGACGGTTTGCATCTCATGGGGAATGATTCCGCTGCTGAGAGCTGCTTCCTGAGTCTTCAGGTTTTCGATTTTCTCATGACAGGCATTTCCCTGACGATTCAGTTGAGCCTTTCTCTTATGGTATTCCTCCAGAGAAATCGTGCCTGCGGAATAATCTTCATAGGCATCCAGTTTGAGCTGCTTTGTACGTTTTTCTTCATATTCTGCCTGAGCAATTTCTTTTTGATACTGTGTCAGATAATCATTGGCAGAATCAGGAGCGTTTTTCCTTTGACTCTGCTTCCATGTGGAAGCGGCAAGCTGCAGCATGGGCTGAAGCACTGAAAAAATAGTTTGTTCGATCTCAGAAACGGGAAATTCCTTTTTCGGGCATTGGGAATGTTCCATTACTGCATGACGGCAGAGGAAAACAGTTCCGTTTTTCTCCCTGGGCATTGCACGCCTGCATACTCCACAGCGGACGACTCCTTTCAAGGTATATTCTCTGGTTTGATGTCGATGTTTGTGAGGACGATAATCCGGCAGAAGCTGTTGTACCTTGTCGAAGTCTTCCCTGCTGATAATCGGAGGATGAGCATCCTTTATTACAATTTGTTCTTCGGGTCTGGCTTTCCGGCGTTTTTTTGATCCCGGGATGACTGCCACATTTTTGCGAAGCACCCGATCTCCGCAGTAGACAGCATTCCGGAGAATAGGAAGAAGCATCGAAGGTTCCCAAAGAGAATGCTCCGTTACGGTATGGGGTGCATTATGGAGGTTATTGTTGTAACGCTGGTTAAAGACAGCCGGGGTGGGTATTTTTTCAGTGTTCAGGATATTGGCGGTTTCTTTCCGGCTTTTCCCTGCAAGCGTCAGTTCAAAAATGCGCTGGACGATTTTGGCTGCCGGCGGATTGATTTCAAATGCGACCTCCTCTTTAGAACGCAGATATCCGAAAGGTGCCGGACCTTTAAAGGTTCCCTGGCGCATCCTCTGATGAAAAGCAGAGGTGATCTTCCGGGCAATGTCTTTGCTGTAGTAGGCGTTGAGAACAGATTTCAAGACCATACTCATGTTGTCTTCGACAGTGGTACTGCTGGCACTGTCGTATCCATCATTGATCGCAATGAAGCGAACTCCCAGGAATGGGAAAACCTGTTCCAGATAATCCCCGGTAATGATATAGTTTCTGGCAAAACGGGACAGATCTTTTACAATGATGCATTGGATCTGCCCTTGTCTGGTTAACTCCATAAGGCGTTGAAAATCCGGCCGTTCATCGTTTGTTCCGGTATATCCATCGTCTACAAATTCATGAATATTCCAGCCGGAAAACTCCAGATGAGTTTCTATGTATTTTAAAATCAGATCGCGTTGGTTTTTAACGCTGTTGCTTTCGTCTTTATAAGCGCTGAGGTCGCCATCAGCTAAAGATAAGCGAATATAATAAGCAAGGTTATTGGCCATTCGTAGTACTCCTTTCGCAGGAATCGTCAGTTTCTTCGATTTGTTTCAGTTCTTCGATACAGTTTTGCAGTTTATACATCCAGTCTGTACATCCAAAGACAATTCGTACCTGATTGTCATGCCATAATTCAATCCGCTGGATCAGCAGATGGACTGCCCGACTGTCCAGTTCATCAGAAATGCGGGCATTTAAAAAAGTCTGCAGCCATTTGTTATCCGGCGTAAAGTAGGTCGAAACATCTGCCAAACGCTGTTTGGCCCGGGAGATATCCCCCTCCAGCCAGTTTTCTTCTTTTTCCAGTTTTTCGATCTGTAAAGAGTAGGTTTCCTTATCCAGAATCCCGGAAGCAAGATCTTCGAAAGCTTTCTGTTTTTTGCCGGTAATAGCGGACTTTTTGGAATAAAGCATTTGCAGAGCGGCAAATCGGCGGCTTTTCAGTTTTTTCTGTGCATCTTCCAATGAAAGTCTCTTTAAAAATGCATCTGCATCAATGGCAAGTTTCAATTGTGTCTGCAGGTTATAAAGTATGATGGTTTTCAGTTTGCCAAACTCCATTCGAAAGGGGGAATGGCCGACGTGGGTTCGGTTGGCAGCACCATTGCATTTGTAGTATTTTTGCCCATCCTGATTACCGGTTTTCATAAGACGCATAGGACGTCCGCATTCACCACAGAAGAGGATCGAAGAAAATGGATTATCCGGGTTTTCAATCTGTCTCCGGTTCCTTTTGATACACCGCTTACGCTTTTCTGCCTGTGTTTTCAGGTGTTCTTTCAGCGTCTGGAATGCTTCATGGCTGATATAGGCTTCGTGGGTATCCGGATAGATCATCCATTCTTCCTCCGGAATCATGCGCCCGTTTGCCGGGTCATATTTTCGAAAATAGCTTTTGTTGCTGACGAAATCACCAGCATAGGTCTGGTTCAGTACCATTTTTCGGATTACACCGCTGTTCCATATGGCGGGATAATTGGTCTCTGTATCTTTATCTTTTTTGCTTTTTCTTTCATAATGCTGTTTCGGAGTCGGAACATTCATATCAGTCAGGTTCATGGCAATCTGGTGGAAACTGACCCCTTCCTGGGCCCACTGGAAGATCAGATGAACAAATGGAGCCACTTCTTTATCAATTACATAGTGCTTTGGACCATGTGTACTCATTTCATATCCATAGGGTGGAGGCCCTAAATAGTGTGGCCCGTTTGCCCGTTTCGTATCAATGGTTGCAGAGATTTTCCTGGAAATATCTTTACTGTAATAGTCATTGACGATATTTTTCATGCTGACCAGCATGGAATCAGGATCAGAAGATTTACTGTCATATCCATCGTAAATTGCAATAAAGCGCAGCTGCAGGGAAGGAAAAACTTTTTGCAGATAATATCCGGCATCCAGATAATTCCGACCCAGTCGGGATAAATCTTTTACAACGATGCAATTGATTTTTCCGGTCTTTACATCCTCCATCATATGGTTGAATTCCGGGCGCTGAAAGTTGGTACCGGTCCAGCCGTTATCTTCATAAACCTCTGTCAGTTCCAGTTCCGGATGCTGGATCACATAGTCACGGAGCAGTGCAATCTGCGTTTCCATTGTATCGCCATCTTCGATCCCAAGATCTTTTAAAGAAAGTCTGGCATAGATTCCCGTTTTATACAGAGATGGTTCAGAGCTGGAAACAGATGGGAGGATATTATTGTTTTTCTGTATTTGTGCAGCCTGTGCTGGACGACGGCTTTTTCTTGCCATTTCCATTACCTCCATCCCTGATATTTAGAGCGGGAATAGAGGAAAGATACTGTTGTACCCGCTCTATTTGGTCGGCAAATTTAAAATGAATCGTCAGCTCTTTATTTTCATGTACTTCAATAAAATCAATCAGTTCTGCCAGCATAATACGGTCCAGTTCATTAACGGTATGATATTTTTTAAAAGTAGAAAGCCATTCACTTTCAAGGGGCAGATTCTTCAGACCATCCCTCTCAGCTTCGACATTCAGTCTGGCCTGACGGGAATCATGGATTCGGACATCGTAGATTGCAGACAGTTCCTGGTAGTCTTCACGGGAGATGATCCCCTCATTCAGATTTTCGATCAGTCTGACTTTCATATCCTGATTCCGTTTGATTTCTTCATCCAGCCTGGCAAGCTGTACATCGAAATGATGCCTGCTGTCCGGATCATCCGGAAGGTTCTGGGCATATTTTAAAAGCCGTTCCATATCCAGAACAAGATTGCACTGGTGTTTGATGGCAGCCAGAACGGAATCGTAGAGCTGCCGTTCGCTGATCATGTGAGAATTACAGCCGGATTTTCGCTTGTAGCCGGAACAGGAATAGTAGGCATAAACCGTATCTTTATATTTCCTGCGGCTTCGAATCATATTCATTCCGCAATCTCCGCAAAACAGAAATCCGGAAAACAGATAGAGCTGTTTTTCATCCGGCGAAATCCGTGTATCCCGCAGAAGGAGCGACTGAACGACATCAAAAATATCTTTATGAATAATGGCTTCGTGCGTACCTTCTACGCGGTCCCATTCTTCTTCCGGTTTTTCAATCAACTTACGAATTTTATAGCTGGGCGTGGTCATCTTTCCCTGTGTCATGACACCGACATAAATCTCGTTTTTCAGGATACGCAGCACGGATTTTGGTGCCCATTGTGCTTTACCTTTGGTACGAAAATTTGTGGAAACTTTCATCCCCATGCTGCGTTTGTATTCCATCGGGCAAAGGATTCCCAGGCTGTTCAGACGTTCTGCAATCCGGTCAGCGGAAAGCCCCTGTATTTTCCAATAGAAAATTTGCTGAACTACTCCGGAGGTTTCCGGGTCGATAATCAGTTTGTTATGGTTTGCCGGATCTTTCAGATATCCATAACAGGCAAAACTGCCGACGTACTGGCCATTTTTTCGTTTGATGGCAAGCTGAGAGCGAACCTTTGTTGAGATATCCTTACAGTAAGAATCATTAAACAGATTTTTAAAAGGAAGGATGAACTGTTCGGCATCACTTTGTTTCCTGCCGGTGTCCATATCATCGGTAATCGCAATGAAGCGGACACCTAAGAATGGAAATACCTGTTCCAGATATTTCCCGGCTTCAATATAGTTCCTGCCAAATCGGGATAAGTCCTTAACGACGATGCAGTTGATACGCCGGTTTTTTACTTCTTCCATCATCCTTTTGAAATCCGGGCGGTCAAAATTGACCCCGGAATAACCATCATCTACAAACTCATCGACCAGTTCCAGATCTGGGTGATCTGCGAGATAATCCCGTATTAAAGCTTTCTGATTGGTAATGCTGTTGCTTTCGTCCTTTCCGCCGTTACCGGCATCCTCGTCTTCTTTGGAAAGACGGACATAAGATGCGCACAGCCAGTGTTGCCCGTTTAGCGGGGCCTGAAGTTCTTTAGAATAAAACAAGCCTTTGACCTCCTGATAACATAGTTGTGCTATCAAGAAACCAAAGGCTCCAGATTCTTCTTTATTCATTTAACCCACAGTTTGATGATAGCACGGGAACCAGGCTGTTGTCGAGCCTGGGTTTTGCAGTTTTACAATCGGATTTTGCAGTTTTTACAGACGAGTATGTTCTGCAAGCTGACGTTGGCGGATAAATTGCTCCAAAGCGTCTTCAAACGTAATTGTTGTATCGGCGAAGGCAATTTTTACAACAACATTGCCGCAGCGAAAACAATAGGGATTTCCAATCTGATCCAGATAATCTGCCAGACGTTCCGGCAGGGGAAGCCGGGTATTGACTGTAACATCAGCGATATCTGTCAGTTTGCCGGGATCTACCGTTTTTGGATCAATATTTTTCATTTCAGCAAATGTCATGGCTATCAGCTCCTTTTCCAAAATCAAAAGATTGCATCATAGGGCAGCCCCATTACTTCTTCAAAAATCGTGCGGAGCCTGCCAAGAATCATATTTTTCTTATAGCGGATTGTTCCTTCTGAAACGCCTTCCATGCGGGCGATTTTTCTCATGGAAATCCGTTCAAAAAATATGTAATGAATCAACGTGTAGTCTTCAGCGGAAAGCCATTCCAGTGCTTCCATCAGATACTGGCGGTTCTGCTCTGAAAACAGCATGGAATCCGGCTCTGTTTTGGAATCGTTTATGGACTCATAGCGAAAAAGGTGTCCTTTCTCATCCGGATGTTCATGAAATGAATGTTCAGATTCTACTTCGCTGAGATAGCATAATTTCCGGTAAGATCTGCGAATGACCAAAAGGTATTTGGGGTCGATCGTACCGTCATTAAACCCATTCAGAATTTCCCTGCTGATTTCTCCCTTTTCGTACAGGTAGCAGGCAGTATCGGAAAGAAAAGCCCGTTTTAATTCAGGAAGAATTTCAGGAGTCAGAAGCTGCGTATGAATCACTTTAAGCGTATCGTCAGAAAGCAATTTTTTCTTGTGGAGTTTTTCTGCTTTTCCGATCAGTTTCTGCTGGACGAGTTTAAACAGAATTTCAGAAGGAACAGAACCACTGGAAATCAAATCTGTAAGGGAAGCAGGAAGGATTCCTGCATGGATCTGATCCAGTGCCCGCTTCATCAAACGCCTTTGGCGACAGAAATCAAAGCAGGTATCATCGCCCTGTAAGGAAGAAATCTGTTTTTTGAGTTCTGCTGGTACGATTCCCTGATTTAACAGGGCTTCTGTTTGGGATGAAATGTTATAAGGAATGTTGTCTACCCATACAATGGGGGTGTCAGATTGGTGTTTGGCTGTCATGTTTGTCCTCCTTCCGCGAAAACAAACAGGCACATCTCATTCCACCCATTCGGTTTCATGGGAGTGTGCACAATTGTTTTCGCTGCTTTTGCGGTTATTCAAGTGAGTGGGAAGGGAGCGTGTTCATCCCTTCTACCTGCAACCGTTTTGCGGGGAGGACTGCGTAAAAGAATCGCAGAAGAAAATCAGAAAAAGAAAAAAAGAACTTCCATCAGCTGTGACACGTCGAAAGTTCTTTTCAGGCTAAAATGAGTGAATGATTTGCGGCATAAAGTGTGAGAACGGTAAGAAAATAAGGAGCCATGCGAGAGCGGGAAGCCAAGAGCAAGATTCGGCTTGTAATACATCTGTGTAATACGCAGAATGTAATACACGGAAAACAGAGCTGTTTTTCGCCGCCGTCTCTTGCTGGGGATTCCGATTCCCCAGTCCCTCGGTGCAGTGCCGCAGGCACTGATGCTGAATGCCTGTTTGGTTCACGTAAAGAGACCGAAACAAACGGTTCAGCACAGGATTTTCAGACAGAATGCAGGGCAGTTCTGTGTCTGAAAATGTCACTTCTTTTTATGGCTCCGCATTAAATTCAGTGACAGAAAGGAGTCTTTTTCCATGAAGAAAAAAGCCACATATCATCCCGAACACCGCACGCATGTTATAACGGTCCGCATGAATGAGGACGAGTGGCAGATGTTCCAGCAAAGGCTGCAGGATTCGGGTATGATGCAGTCTGATTTTGTCAGACAAGCTGTTGCTACGGCAAAAGTGGATGTTCATATTCATCCGGTTTATGACAGTGAAGTTCTTGACCGGATTGCAGCCGAACTGGGGAAAATCGGCAGTAATATGAACCAGATTGCCAGACACGTAAACCAGGGCAATCCTATGACAGCACGGCTGTCAAAAAATCTGAATCATTGTTTTGCAGATTTAACGATGCTAAAAACAAAAATTGAGGAGATGGCAGGTGAAATGTAATGGCGGTTTTGAAGCATATTGCCAGCAAAAATGCGGACTATACCGCAGCGGAACAGTATCTGATCTTTCAGCACGATGAGAGCAGCGGCAAACTGCTTTTGGATGAAAGTGGATATCCCATGCTGCGGGAAAAATATATACTGCAGGGAATTAATTGCGATGCCTATAATTTTGCATCGGAATGCCGGAAAGCCAATCGAAAATATAAAAAGAATAAAGGGAAAACAGAAATCAAAACGCATCATTACATCATCAGTTTTGATCCCAAAGATAAAGTCGAACCTGGCCTTACGATTGAAAAGGCACAAGAAATGGGGATGGCATTTGCAGCGGAACATTTTCCGGGACATCAGATGCTTGTGTGTGCCCATGAGGACGGGCATAATGGGGCTGGTAATATCCATGTTCATATCGTCCTGAACAGTCTTCGGATACAGGACATCGAGCCACTTCCCTATAAGCAGCGCCGCTGTGACTGCAGGGCAGGCTTCAAGCACAATTGCACGAAAGAGTTCATGTCTTATCTCCGAACAGGCTTGATGAAACTGTGCCGGGAAAATGGGATGCATCAGGTTGATTTGACCCAGTCCCGGAAACGTGTAACCAATGAAGAATATCGGGTTGAACAGCGTGGGCAGGAAGCATTGGATCAGGAAAATGAGATGCTGATTCAGAAGGGGCAGAAGCCGGAGCGGACAAAATTTGAAACGGAAAAAGAGAAGATCCGGCAGACGATTCTGGATACAATCTGTGTCAGCCATTCACCGGAAGAGTTTCAGAAAATCCTTCAGGAACAGTATGGGATTCAGGTAAAAGAAAGCAGAGGCAGATGGAGCTATCTGCCTCAGGGCCGGACGAAACCAATTGCCGGAAGAAAACTGGGAGACATTTTTGAAAAAGCAGCAATCCTTGAAACCATCCAACGGGAAAGGAGGGCACCGGAAACAGCAGTTTCCCTTCCGGGTGCGCAAAAAAATGCTCCAACTTCTGTCCATGGTGGACAAAAGTTAGAGACAAAAACAAGAGACGAATTAACAATTGAAAATCGGGCAGAGAGAAGTGATCTGAGCGGGGCACTGAATCTGGGACAAATAATTGATCTGGAGAAAAATGAGAAAGCAAAGAACAGCGATGCATATGCCCGTTGGATAAAAATTCATAACCTGCAGGTTCAGGCAAAGACATTCAGTTTTATGTCAGAACACGGTTTGTTGAATAGTACCGAACTGGATGAGGAATATGAGCTTATGACAAAGCAGTTCCGGGAGTGTCGTTCTCAAATGAAATCAACAGAAGCTGAATTGAAAGAAGTAAATCATCGTCTTCGTCTGCTGGGACAGTATTTCAAAGGAAAAAGAGCATATCGGGAATACTGTCGATGTGGTAAGCAACCCGCTTTTCTGAAAGAGCATCAGGCAGAACTGGAACTGTATGAGGCTGCTTCCAGAGAACTTCGGGAAATTTATGGTGATCAAAAACTGCCTGGTGTGAAGGAACTGAAAGAACAGAAAGTAATCCTGCAGAGCCAGAAAGATGCACAATACGAAGCGTTCAAAGCAATCAGGAAGCAGTGGATGGATCTTGGAAAAGTGATCCGAAATCGAGACAGTTTTCTGAAAAAAATGCCAGGACAGTACAAGGAGAAAAAGAAGACTGATGATCTGGAGTAAGACACTTCTGAAAGAAGAAAAATTAAAAAATAAAGATTTATTTAGATGGGAAAATCAGAGAATTATTGGATAGAAAATATAGAAATTCAGGCATAATACCATGATCCTGTTTCAGAATCAATCCGTTTTCGGATTTGTATATTGTAAATATATAAATTAAGACGAATATTTACGCTCATATATACATGTAAGTTCGTAAATAGTAGTGAAAAGCAATCGACAGAACATCTGAAAAGTGTTATAATAAGGTGCTGAGGTAGTGTATTATATGCTGATTCTATAGAGCGTTTCCGGACTTTGAAGTGAAGACTCTAAAATGGCTTATAATATGGAAGAGCTTATATACACAGGTTCTTTTTTACGAGTAGTATGGTGGATGGGGCGTGTGGATATAAGCTGTTTTTATATTCAGCAATATAACACTTGTCAAATGAGTACCGCTTTTTAACAAGAGAAAAGAAGCTGCTTTTGACATTTGTAACGTGCGATGATTTAGAACATGAATTGATTCACTCAGATGATGCGTGGATTGGATTATAAAATGAAACTGGAGAGTACAATATGACATTGACAAATTATTGGTGGTTGCTGATCTGGATGTTTACTGGGGGGATTTTATTGGAGATTCTTGTTCCACGGAGGAGGGAATTAGTTTGTGGAAAAATGGAAGAACGATGGGATACGGTCTCCGCATTAATTTTGGTAATCCCATACATTATTTGGGCAGGATATCGGACGGATGCTTTCGGTGATACGAGGGCATACAGAATGGCATTTCGAAACGCTCCAACGCAATTGGGACAACTGACAGAGTATCTTTCAACGATTACAAAAGATAAAGGGTTTTCAGTATTAACTGTTTTAGTGAAATGTATTATTGGAAACTCTGATGTTCTGTTTTTTCTTATAATTGCAACAATTCAACTTCTTTGTATTGTGTATATTTGCAGAAAATACTCTTGCAATTATTGGTTGAGCATGTTTCTGTTTGTTGCGTCAACTGATTATATAAGTTGGATGCACAATGGAATCCGTCAGTTTTTGGCAATCACTATTGTTTTTGCTTCAACGGAGTTATTGATAAAGAAAAAATATATCCAACTTATTTTAATTATTCTTTTGGCATCGACGATTCATGCTTCTATGCTATTTATGATACCAGTAGTTTTTATAGTTCAAGGCAAGGCATGGAATAAGAAAAGCGTTTTATGTATCATAGCGTGTATTATAGCATTGTTCTTTGTTGATCAGTTTACGGATATTCTTGATACTGCGTTATCAACAACCCAGTATTCTGGAATGGTATCTGATTGGGAAGAATGGGGGGATGACGGAACGAATCCGATTCGTGTTTTGGTGTATTCTATACCAATGTTGTTATCTATTATTGGCTATAAGCAGATCAAAGCAAGTGATAATCCGCTTATCCATATTACGACTAATTTTTCAATACTTGCATTTGGAACCGCACTTTTATCAATGAGTACATCTGGTATCTTCATAGGTAGAATGATTCAACCGACTTTTGTTTATGCAATTCTCATATTGTTACCTTGGGAGTTAAAAAATATTTTCACTGAGGAATCTTCGAAACTAATGCAGATATTTACGGTGATTGGATATGTTGCGTTTTTTTATTATCAAATGCACATTACTTGGGGAATGTTATAATGAGTAATACATGGAGGCTGTGATGCAATCAATATTTATTATTTCATTGGATTTTGAGCTTTTTTGGGGCATGCAGGATTGCAGTACGTTAGAAGAATATCAGGATCATGTGATGGGAGGAAGAAAAGCTATTCCTAAATTATTAGATTTATTCCATGACCATAATATTCACGCAACGTGGGCTACGGTAGGATTTCAATTTGCGCATTCTTTTGAAGAAGTTAAGCGTTATTTTCCACCTGACAATTTGCGGCCGAGCTATACAAATATGAAGCTGTCAACTTATAATTGTTTTTCATATATTGGAAAAGATGAGCATACGGCTCCTTGTTTTTATGCTCCATCACTAATCGACAAAATTGCCCATTGTGATGGTCAAGAAATCGGCAGTCATACATTTTCACACTATTATTGTCGAGAAGCAGGGCAAACTACAGAACAGTTCAAAGCAGATATGCAAGCTGCTCAAAGAATTGCGGAAGCCAATGGATACAGTATAACTTCTGTTGTGTTGCCTAGAAATCAGTGTACAGAAGAACATATCGGAGTGTTAAGAGAACTTGGTTTTACGGCGTATCGTGACGAAGAGAATGACTGGATTCACGAAAAAGTGTCTTTTCGTCCTCTTATGAGGGTACTTCGCTTGATTGATGTATATTTCCCATTGACTGGACTAGGGGGGTATGTTCCTAAGGTTGAGAATGGAATTGTTAATCTTATAGGTTCTCGTATGTATAAGCCCTATTTCAGACCGCTGGCATTTTTAGAAAAAACCAAAATTAATCGAATTAAAAGGCAAATGCTTCATGCGGCAAAGCGTGGGTTAACTTTTCATTTATGGTGGCATCCGCATAATATTGGTGTCAGGACAGACTATCATTTGAAACAGTTGGAAGAAATATTGTGCTATTATGATGAATTAAAAGAAAAATATGGGATGCGTAGCTTGAATATGAGAGAAGCTGCGGAAGAAAGTCTTAATAGGTGAGAGTATGTATCAGTTTTATTATGCGAATCAAAAGCAAAAATATAGACAAAATGCTTGTGTAGATAAAATACAAAATCACTTTGAAATTACGGCAATTCGTCCGACCATGTGGGAGGAACACTGCTTGGAATGTTCTGCTCCGCTTTGTTATCAAAACTGTTTGCATTATGTGGCAAGAAGTGATGGACGATGCAAAAGATTCGAAAATGGATTTTGGACTTTTCAGAGTGATAAGGCATGTTGTGGACAAGGTGTACATATTAAATTTCGTAAATGGGCAAATATGATGACCATTATTTTTCCTGATATGATTCCTATGGATTCATATCAGAAATTGCATAAAAAAAATCAGAAATTAGGAAATCGTTTGAAAATCGTAGCAAATAGTAAATTACCAACAAAAGTTCGTTGGGAAATTATTCGTACGGAAGAATATATTCGTCGAAGAAAACTAAGAATGATGGAAACAACAAACAATATTCCCGATGCTTTTGTATTTCATGGTTATAGTTATGATAAAGAAAAATATAACCTTATTATTGAAATTTACAATGATCACACTCCTGTGTATAAAACGGCACTACCGATTGTTCCGGGGGAAAATTTATATGTGTTGAATCGGGAACAACTTGCACCAGAATGTTGGACTGTCAATTATTTAGTGAAGATATATCCGGAAAATGACATTGAAGCAGAGCTTGACATTCTCTGGTGTGACTTTGTTTGTGGAAAAGCAGTTGCTTCTGAAAAGTCAGCGGACAAAGTAAAGTGTGTTGTTTGGGATTTAGATAATACCGTCTGGGATGGAACATTAATAGAAACGGATGATCTGAAAAAACTTAATCTAAAAGCAGGAGTGTTGGAAACAATTCAAGAACTAGATCGTCGTGGTATTATTCAGTCTATAGCTAGCAAAAATGATATGGAGGCAGCTTGGCCTGTTGTAGAAAACTTAGGTATTGCGGAATATTTTCTTTACCCTCAAATTCATTGGAATGCTAAAAGTGGGTCTGTTGAGCAGATTGCAAAATCCTTGAATATTGGAATAGATTCTCTAGCACTAATAGATGATTCTATATTTGAAAGGCAACAGGTAAGAAGTCAATTTCCACAGGTGCGTACATATGATGTGAGTGAGCTATCCAACTTGTTGCAATTACCAGAATTTGTAGTTATGGTAACAGAGGAAAGCAAAAAGCGACGTGCCATGTATCAGGCGGAAAAAAAGCGGAATGAGATTATGTCACAGGGAAATCAAGGGACAGTAGAATTTTTGAAAAAGTGTCATTTGACAATTCAGTTGTTCTCTCCTGAAACAGAGAATCAGGTTATGCGTTGCTATGAACTGGTTGTTAGAACTAATCAGTTAAATATGTCTGGAAAGAAATACAGTATAGAGGAATTTAATGAAGTGCTTCATCGATCGGAGCATAAAAATTTTGCATTTTCTTGCCATGATGATTTTGGAGAGTACGGAATTGTGGGTTTTGGACAATATCGAGTGGAGCAGGAAAAGCTGATTTTTACAGAATTTGTAATGAGCTGTCGTGTGGCGGGTAAATATGTAGAGAGTGCATTGTTTGCGAACTTACTAAAAAAAGAATCATGCAATCAGGGGATTTTTGAGGTTCGTAAAACAAAAAAGAATGCATTATTGAGAAGAACTTTGGATGATATTGGTTTTAGAGAAGTCAGTTATGATGAAGACAAGGTACTTTACGAGTTTTCAGAGCAATTAAAGTACACAGAGTTGGTTTCTTGCTTATGATATGGAGACAAATAGGATGATTATTTTTATTCGAGATAATGAGTGTTTTGAACCAAGAGTGCAGAATTATTTACATTATTTTGACGAGCACTCTATTGATTACCATGTTCTTGCATGGAATAGAAACGGAACAGCAAAGTCTAACGAAAAAATCACTTTCTTTCAGCGTAGAGCTGAATATGGAAAAAGAATAGCCAATATTCCTAACAAAATTGCGTGGATGTTTTTTGTCGTTAAGGAAATATGGAAACATCGCCAAAAGTGCTATTCAATTCATGCTTGTGATATTGATGCAATTTTGCCAGCTCTTTTTATTGGAAAAATACTTCATAAAGTAGTTATTTTTGATATATTTGATTGGATTAGTTCATTAACTGGTAAGGGTATTGTTTATAAAATAGTTGAGTATTTGCAAAATTATGCATATGCTCATAGCGATGCTGTGATTTTATGTGAAGAAGAGAGAAAAGTACAAGCGAAAGTTCAGAATGATAGAGTTTTTGTCCTCCCCAATATCCCAGATGGAAAGACAGAGTTCGACAGAGAAACCTTGAAGACTATAGACGAAGAACGAAAGTTATATGATCTTACAATAAGTTATGTTGGTGTTTTTGATAGAGATCGAGGTTTGGAAAATCTATTGAGGTGTGTTTCTCGAAATACAAATATATTGTTAAATATTGCAGGATTTGGCGTTCTAGATGAACAGGTTCGAAGTTACGCACGAAAATACAAAAACATACATTATTGGGGGCGTGTTGAATATGCTGTTGGGCAAGCCATTATGAAAAATTCAGATATAATGGCGGCGATGTATCATTTGACTAGCCCGTTACATAAGTTTGCAGCTCCGAATAAATTTTATGAGAGCCTTTTGTTAGGTGTTCCAATGATAACAACTCAAAATACATTAGTTGGTTCTAAAGTAGAAAAGTATGATACGGGATTTGTTTTAGATGAAACAGAGGAATCTTTAGAAAAATTGATAAAAAATCCTGATTTAATAAAAGAAGTCAAAATAAAAAGAGATCATTGTAGAAATACATGGCATGAAGTATATGCGTCATATTATAAAGATTTTATGGAAACGGATTATTTAAAATTAATGTTACCGACTTCAAAAAAATTGACATGAATTAAGAAGGGAGAATAAAATTCTTGACAGACAGATAGACCATCCAATAAACTGAATCGATTTCTTATAAAAAATCGGTATGTTTTAAGAAATAGTAGTAAAATTTGTTTAAGTAATCTGGATAGAGAGAATTTAAATGCACGGATTGCACTTCAATAAAAATATTGGAAAAACAAAACATCTTTATGCGGTTGGTTCTATTCTTCTTGGCTATCGGGATATGACGATTTGGGGGATTTGGGGTATGATTCGTTGAACGGCTGGCTGAGGAAAGCAGATGGGTTTGTTCACAGACATTATCATTATCTTGATATTCGGGCTGTCCGTGTTCCGGAAACAAGAAGAATATTAAGAGCGATGGGATATGAATGTCCGGAAATATATGGAGATTCAGCAGTATGTACTGACTCCCCCAATTTATGAAGTTCTCACGTAATTGGAAAAAATCATAGATGAGATTGTGAGTATTGAATTGGTGATCAGTTCGGCGTTACATGGTATTATTTTGGCAGAAGCATATGGCATTCTTGCAGTTATGTTTAGTGATACACTATCTAGTGATATTACCAAGTATAAGGATTGGCATTATGCGACTGGTAGATAAAATTTTACTATTGTAAATTCTGAGAAGAAAGATTGAAAATTAAATGTGAACCATTGCCTATTACTGTCATTGAGGAGATGCAAGCGCAATTATAGATACATTTCCTTGTGACTTGTGGAATGGGTAAAAAGGAGAAATTATGGCTATTCCATTAATTACGGTATTTACACCGACTTATAATCGGAAAAACTGCATTTATAAAGGTTATCAGAGTCTTTGCAATCAGTCTTCGTTTAATTTTGAATGGTTGATTATTGACGATGGCTCCAGTGATGATACTCGGGCCTTGGTTGAACAATGGCAGCAAGAACAAGAGAAATTTACGATTAGATATTTTTGGAAAGAAAATGGTGGATTACATTCTGCTTATAACAAGGGAATCGAGTTGGCTAGAACGGAACTTTTTGTCTGCATTGATTCTGATGATTGGATGCCGGAAGATGCAATTGAAAAAATAGAAAATATATGGCATAACATACAAGATAAAGATTATGCAGGAATTATGGGAATTGACTGCTATCAGGATGGAACATGTGTTGGGGATAGATTTCCAGATGGTATTGAAGAAATGTTTCTTTACGAAAAAATGACGAAATATCAATTGGATGGGGATAAAAAAATGATTCACCGTACATCTTTATTGAAAAAGGTAGCACCTATGCCAACCTTTACTGGTGAAAAAAATTTTAATCCATCATATATGATGTATCAACTTGATCAATTTGGAAAACTGTATGTTACAAATGATTGTTTTTGCATTGTAGATTATCAGCCAGATGGAATGTCCAGTAATATATATAAACAATATAGAAACAGTCCGAACAGTTTTGCCGAAACCAGAAAATTATATATGGCGTTTCCTAATACAACAGTGATGTTTAAATTACGCCAGAGTATACATTATGTTTCTAGTTGCCAGCTAGCGGGGAAATTTTTCGAAGGGATGAGAAAAAGTCCCTTCTTGTTGTATTTTATACTGGCGATTGTCCCGGGAACATTATTAACCATTTTAGTTTTATTTAAGACAAGAAAATAAAGGGAAAATGCTCGGCTCATAGAGGGAGAGTGGTTGCTACTATGAAAAAAATACTTTTCTTGATTCATGACCTTGGTGCGGGTGGTGCAGAAAAGGTTTTAGTGAATTTGGTAAATCATTTGAATCAAAAAAAATACGATATAACTGTGGGAGTACTTTTTGGAGGTGGAGTCAACGAGCAATTTTTGAATAAATCAATTCACTTTTTTAGTGTTTGGTCAAAGATGATTCCAGGTAACAGTAAGTTGATGAAACTTTTTACGCCAGAACAGCTTCACAAACTGTGTGTGAGAGAGCACTATGATATTGAAATATCCTATCTAGAAGGACCAACGGCAAGAATTATTTCTGGTTGCCAAGACAAAGAAACAAAATTGATTTCTTGGATTCATGTAGGACAGCATACAATGAAAAATTTGGCGCAATCTTTCAGAAACGAACATGAAGCCATGATGTGTTATAATCGATTTGACCAGACAATTTGTGTTTCAGAAAGTGTTAAAGAAGATTTTTGTTCCATATTAGATTTTCGGAAACCTTGTAAGGTACTTTATAATACTGTTGAATCAGAATCCATCAAACAATTGGCAACTGAATCAACCGATATCTTTCTTGATGATAATCGAATTCGCCTCATTGCTGTTGGAACATTGAAACCATCAAAAGGATATGACAGATTAATTAATGTTATTGAAAAGTTGGACAAAGAAAAATATCCTGTTCATCTTTATATATTGGGAACAGGTCCGTTGCGTCAAGAAATAGTGACCAGTATTAAGGCCAGAAAGTTAGATCATTGTATTACGTTACTTGGTTATCATACTAATCCATATAAATATATAGCAAAATGTGATCTGTTTGTGTGTGCGAGTCACACAGAGGGTTTTTCTACTGCTGCAACAGAAGCTTTGATCGTAGGAACTCCTGTTTGCACGGTAGATGTGTCTGGAATGAAAGAAATGCTTGGAAAGAACAATGAATACGGTGTTGTAACTGAAAATAATGAGGTGGCTCTTTACGAAGGAATCAAACAAATAATCAGTTCTGAAAAGATGTTGGAAGATTATAAGGTAAGAGCAAAAGAGAGAGGACAAGCATTCTGCACTGAAGCAACGGTTAAGGCTGTAGAAGAAATGCTTGAAGAAATATGATGGTAAGAAAGAAGGTAAGCTATGTATGATTTTGAAAAAATCAAGTTAGTAATTTGGGATTTAGATGAAACCTTTTGGGAAGGTGTTTTATCAGAAGGAGAAGTTGATGTTCCAGCGGAAAATATTCAATTGATAAAGAAACTTACAGATGTAGGAATTATCAACTCAATTTGTAGTAAGAATGATTATGAAAAAGTGCAAAAAAAAATGATAGAATTAGGAATTTGGGATTATTTTGTTTTTTCGTCCATAGATTGGAATCCCAAAGGGGGACGCATTCAACAGCTTATTTCTGACATGCAGCTAAGACCGGTGAATGTTCTTTTTGTTGATGATAATTCATCCAACTTAGAAGAAGCAAAGTTTTTTTGTCCGGAACTAATGACAATATTACCAGATGAACTTCCTGATCTATTTGAAGATGCTTTTGCATGCAATAAAAATGATGCAGAGCATAAACGCTTACATCAATATCAGTTGCTTGAAAAGAAGCGACAGCAAAGAGGAAAATTTGCTTCAAACGAACAATTCCTTTATAGTAGTAATATTAGAGTGTCTTGGGGAACAGATTGTATTAAGAATATTGATAGAATCCATGATTTGGTTTGGAGAAGCAATCAACTAAATTTTACTAAGATTCGTTCTACTAAAGAAGAACTAATGGAATTGTTTTCTAAAGACGAGTGTAAATGTGGATATGTTTCAGTTGAAGATAATTTTGGCGATTATGGGATAGTTGGTTTTTATGCACTAAGAAATAATGAACTTCTCCATTTTTGCTTTAGCTGTAGAACGCTGGGAATGGGAATTGAACAATATGTGTACAGTAAATTAGGTCGTCCAGATTTGAATATCAACGGAGAAGTAATCAGCAGCTTAGAGTCAAACGAAACTCCTGGGTGGATTAATCAGGAAAAATCAGATACAGAAAGTGCATTGTTGAAAGTACAGTCCGTCTCATCGCATAGTGTATTGATAAAAGGACCTTGTGACTTGTTTCAGATTCTCCCTTATATAGCTGATAAAAGCATCATAGACACGGAGTTTACATATGTAAATAATAATGGAGTTACGATAGAGTCTACAGGACATACTACACATATTGTTGAGGCATTTCGATTAAGTAAACAGGAACAACAAAGAGTACTGGATGAGGTTCCATTTGCCGATGAAGGCATTTACAACAATAATATATATAAAGGGAGATATAAGCTCGTCATTATAAGCATTTTACAGGATGCAAATTTGGGAGTATATCGTCGTAAAGAAACAGGGGAACGGATTGCTTTTCTTGAGGGGTATCATCCTATTACAGAAAGAAAAAATTGGGATGCTTATATTAGTGGAGAGTACAATTCTGCAAGCTTTCAATTTACGATGGAATGTTTAGAAGAATTTGCTGAAAAATATGAATTTGTGGGGATTAATACACCAGAACAAATTGTAGAAAATTTGCAGTTTATCAAGGAGCATTTGCCTGATGATTGTGTACTTGCGGTCATGTTGGGTGGGGAACTATATTATGAAAAAAATATATTCCCAGCTTATGAGAATCGACATTTAGTACATAAAGAAATAAATGATGCAATAAGAGGAGCAGCGGATCGTATAGGACTTAAATTGATTGATGTCAATAAATATCTGATAGATCAAAGCAGTTTTTATGACCATTTCAATCACTATATTAAACCGGTTTACTATCGACTTGCGGGAGATATTGTAACACTTATCAATGAGCAAACCGGTGCGACATTGAGGGAAACGTCCAAGTTAAAAATGGCGCAGGTTAGATTGAAAGAATGTTTAGCACCAATGTATTACAAAATCAGGAAGAAGGTCGTAAGGTGATAGAGAAAAAATCAGAAAAAAGAAATTTGGGGCTAGAGTGGTTAAGAATATGTTCAATGTTTATGATTATTCTTCTTCATTCTATTGATCACAGTGGTTTATATGAAACGTTGGAAGAAGGGGCTATATTATATGTTTATGAGCAATTTATATATGCACTGGTACAAGTTTGCGTAAATTGTTTTGTTCTGATTTCGGGCTATTTTTTGGTGCAATCTCAGTTTAAGTTGAGAAAGTTGATTTCTCTGTGGATTGAAGTGTTTTTTTATTCGTTTTCGATTAAATTGATTATGATGGTTACAGGAGAAATTACTTTTTCAATTGCATCCTTGATTTCTTGCTTCGTTCCGATTTTAACTGGGCGCTATTGGTTTATTACAATTTATTTTGGAATGTATCTCATGTTTCCATTTTATAATATCGCAATTAAGGCTATGAATGAGCAACAGCATAAAAGGTTGGTTGTTTTGCTGATTGTTTTATTCTCTGTAATGATTTCAATTTATCCTTCTTTCAAGGGAATGAACTCTGGAGGAGCATGGGGATTAGCTTGGTTTACAGTATTGTATTTTATTGCTGCTTATTTTCGCATTTATTATGTACCGGATAAAAAGAAAAAATGTAGTTTGGTGCTATTCTTTGTAATTCCGATTATTATGACACTTGCATTAGTTACGGTACAAAAAATGCAGATAGGTGTTTTGAGCAATATGGTTAAAAATTGGTGGAGATACGATTCGTTTCCGGTAGTTATAGCGTCAATAGCATTATTTGTAACATTCATTAAGATGGAAGGTAAGGCATTAAATAGGCGTGGAAATCAATTAGTTATAAAAATATCAGGAACTACATTAGGAGTCTATTTGATTCATGCGCATGCAAATATTTGTACTGAAGTAATGTGGCAACGTCTTGGTATAGTAAGTAATTTGTCGCATTGGTGGTTTCCAATTTACCAATTGGTAATTGTTGGTATAATCTTTCTGGTATGTTCGATGATTGATTGTTGCAGACAGAGATTATTTACTGTGATGGAAGTTGATAAATTTTCAATAAGAATGGAAACGTTGTTAAAAAATCGGACTAATGTTGATAACTTTTTTAGATAGAACTTTAGAATTTATAGGTTGGAGACAGAATTTTCGATAGAGAGCAGCAAGAGAAAAAAGAAAAAGGTGAAAATATGAATAATATAAAGATTTCAATTGTAATTCCAGCTTATAATATATCGCAATACATAAATAGTTGTCTGAAAAGTATTCTGAATCAAACATGGCATAATTTAGAAGTTATTGTAGTTGATGATGGTTCAACAGATAATACTGTAATGGTTGTGGAATCTTGTGCGGCAAAGGATGATAGAATTAAAATAATAAAAAAGGAAAATGGAGGAGTTACATCGGCTAGATTGGCTGGTGTTGTAGCCGCTACAGGAGAATTTATTGGATTTGTTGATGGTGATGATATAATTGAACCAGATATGTATGAACGCTTACTTCGTAATGCAATTGAATATTCTGCGGATATCTCTCATTGTGGATATCAGATGGTTTTCCCCAACCGCATAGATTATTATTATAACACAGGCCGTCTTGTGAAACAGGACAAGCAAGCTGGACTAAGGGATTTGTTTGAAGGTTCGTATATTGAGCCGGGGTTGTGGAATAAGTTATTTCACAAGACCTTGTTTCATCGATTATTACATGATGGAATAATGGATATTTCTATAAAAAATAACGAGGATCTTTTGATGAACTACTATTTGTTCAAAGAATCCAGTATGTCGATTTATGAAGATTGGTGTCCATATCATTATTTGGTTAGAAAAGGATCTGCTGCTAATGCAAAATTAAACGAGCATATGTTGCTTGATCCAATTAAAACTACTAAAATTTTGCTAAAAGAAACGAGAGGAAATGATGAGTTACAGTTAATATTGAGCCAACGGCTTATGCGACAATGGATTGTATTGGCTACTATGCCATTAGGAAATGATGCAGAACTAATTTTACCACATAAAAGACGAGCCAGAAGAACAATTAGAGAAAATTTATTTGTGTGTATAAGTAGTCATGGATTTTGTATCAAATTGAAATTTATGCTTTTTTGGGTTGCTGTATGGCCTTGGAGTTATGAGAAAGTACATAAAATATATGGTCATGTAACAGGAATTAGTAAAAAATATGATATAGATTAGGAGCATAGAATGAAATCACTGATTAGCGTTATAATTCCGGTATATCAGGTTGAAAAATATCTTGATAGATGTGTTGAGTCTGTAGTCAATCAGACATATCAGAAACTGGAAATTATTTTGGTGGATGATGGATCACCAGATAAGTGCGGTTCGCGATGCGATGAATGGGCTGAAAAGGATTCAAGGATAAAAGTTATTCATGTAAAAAATGGTGGTGCTGGCAAAGCACGGAATATTGGTGTTGCAGCTTCCAAGGGAGATTATATTGCATTTGTGGATAGTGATGATTTTGTGTCGCCTTTGATATATGAAAGAATGCTTCAAGAATTTGATTCTAAAGTAGATGTTGTAGAATGCGATTATGGCATCGTAGAATCTGATGAACTGATTTTTAAGGTGGTGGGTAGTCGTAAGGAATTTACAACAGAAGAGGCTATGCGAGAACATATACAGGATCATTTTTTTAAGCAGGTTATTTGGAATAAAATGTATCGGCGAAATGTCGTTGAAGGAATTTTATTTCCAGAGGGCAAATTGATTGATGATGAATTCTGGACGTATAAAGTAGTTGGAAATGCTAAAAAGCTAATACATATTGATGATTGTTTGTATGCATATCGTCAACAAGAGAAATCTGTTATGCATGCTTCTTTTTCTAAGGCTAGATTGCAAGCTTTAGAGGCGAAAGTTAGCAGGTTAGAATATATTTCTGAAAAGTTTCCGGCTCTCTATTTTGAAGCACACCAAAATTTGTGGCTTTCATGTTTATATTTGGGGCAATTGTCATTGAAGTATTTAACGGATTCAGAAAGAAAAGGAGCTTTGAGAATGATTGAGGAAATCGTTAGAGAGTATCCTTTAACAAAAGAAGAAAATAGACTTTTGCCAGCAGATTATAGATTATGGGACTTGTTAACAAAATTTTCACTAATTTTTACATGTAAAGTTCGCAATATACTAAACATTGGATTTTAATAAATAGGAGCTTCTTGTATAATTCAAATATAAGGAATTCCAAGAAAGAAGGTTGAGAAAAAAATACCTCAGTGTAAAATAAGATTACTGACTTTGCACGGTTAGTAAAAAATCTT
>NZ_JBQHTK010000017.1:0-67762 GCF_052065755.1 Bariatricus sp. HCP28S3_D3
AAAGATAAATTCGACAACAATAAATCCATAAATTCGACGGCAAAATATTACATATCTAATTCTTAATCAGAAGGATTCAGCCTTCATAGACACAAAACTATTTACGCCCTCGATGAGAGAATCGAACCGCTAAATAAATCTTATCAAATCTCTTGTAATCCCTGTAAATTCAATGTTTGTTGTACTTTTCGATAGTTTGTTTTTGTGTTAACTTGTGTTAAGAATTAACACGATAACGCTTTGCTGATTTGCTCAAACTTCGTGTTATCATTCTTGTTGCTACGATAGTAAAATCTTTTAGTGGTCGCAATATCCGAGTGCCCCATTTGTTCAGCAACAGTACTTTCGTCAACATCTGCATCTAATAGGGTAGTACCATACGTTTTTCTGATTTTATGCATTGACCTATGTTTGATATGCAAATCGTCACATACTCTAGTCAATCGCCTATTAAAAGCATTTGAACGGATACGCTTTCCATGTTCTGAAAACAAATATTCACCGCTTGCGCTTTGTATAAGTATATCATCCAAAATCGCTATCGCCGAATCTGGAATAATTAGATACCTATCTCCTGCTTCTGTTTTAGGAAAGTCTCTCACTTCACAGATACGCTCATTTGTTTCTGGGTCTTTATATGTTATCTCCGTACGCTGAATGTGAATACACTTCCTACTTTTAATTATATCCTCTTTTTTAAGTGCACTCAATTCTCCAACTCGCAAACCTGTTTCAAATGCTAATAGCACTCCCAAATCTCGGATTGTTCCCCTTTTTTGCAAATACGACTTTACAATAGTAATTTCATTTTCGTTGAACACTTCGCTTTCCTTATCAACAACTTTTCTTGTAAAGGCTCTGCGTGACAATTCTAAATCGCCAAAAAAGGTGGTTATGCTTATTGTGGTTAGGTTTTCTTTCTTTCCATACTTAAAGATACCACGTATAATTGTTCGCAATCCGCTATAGGTTTTAGATGAAAGTTTCTTTTCGTGAATAGTTGTTTTTATAAACGTCTCAATGTCCTTCTCCGTTATTTGTCTGAATTTCTTCTGTCTTAATAGGCAATCTTTTGGGAAAAATCTTTTAAAATCATTTAAATATCTATTATGTGATTGTTTTGAGATTTCTCCAAAATATAACCGCTGATTGTTCCACTCATTAAATACTTGGTCTATGTAAGGGTTTAACTCTTTATCCTTATAATACTTGATAATTAAATCCTTAATAGCCTTTTCTGTTGTCCTTACCTTTAAAACATACCCTCTAGGGCTGTTTACATCGTCAAGATAAGTTCTCCATTTACCATCGTTTGATTGCCATACGGTATGATTATGCTGTTCTAAATATTGTTCTCTCTTCATGTTCTCATATTCATTTCGTATGCCTACCAAATCTATGTTATCATTTTTTACTGCAAAATCCAATAATTCATCATTAGAAATGAATTCTGCAATAGAAATAATGTTATGTTCTGTTTTCATTTTGCCAACTCCGTTTTATCCATCATCTACATAAGTTCTCATAGTTTCACTCCTTCACTGTTTGTTATGTGCGATTCTTATAATCGCTTATTTTGTATTGTTATGTTTTGATAAAGATTTTCCTACACGCTCTTTTTTTGCACGAATCAGTGTGCTTTTACTAATTCCTGTTTTTGCTTCCACTTGCTTGTAACTGTTTTCTCCCAACAAGGATAGAGCAAGTTCAATCTGTTCTCTACCAAATTTTTTGGGTCTGCCCTCTGTAAAATTAGGGTTTTGTTTTGCAATGGCTTTTCCCTCTTGTGTTCGTTCAACAATCATATCTCTTTCAAACTCTGCAAAAGCCAACATTATTGTTCTGATTAATTTTCCTGTTGGTGTATTGTCCATAATTCCCATATTTAAGATATGGACAGTAACACCCTTGTTTAACAATGAATTGACTAATTCAATTCCCTGTGTTGCACTTCTTGCAACTCTATCCAGTTTTGTTACAATCAATTTATCCCCTTCCTTTATTTGGGATAGTAGTTTGTCTAATTCCGGTCTGTGCGCTTTTGTTCCTGTAAACACATCAGAAAAAATTATTTCTGCACCTGCTTCTTTTAATACTGTTTCTTGTCCTTCTAAACTGTTTCCATCTTTAGCCTGTCCTTTTGTACTTACCCTTGCATATCCATAAATCATTAATTTTTTGCCCTCCACTTATGACACTAAGTATTGACACCTTTGCATACTTCTATTCTACATTGCTTTTGAAACGGTGTCAATACTTTTAAGTTATGAATATGATAAGGGTAAAAAAATTAATGTCTGTTTTCTTTTACTGCCTGCATGAGATAGAAGATTGAACATTCCTCTTTCATTTTACTAAGCATATGTTTCAATATCTTGTTGAAAATCCATGTTCTGCATTTATGGCGCATCTTATACGCATTAGTCACAATTCTATAATATGCCAGTGCATCAGTATCAGAATGTTCTGTCGTGTTCTGTTTTTCGTCTATCATGGTTTATTCCTCCTCATCATCATTAAAATAGTAGTTGTTTTCTTCATTGCCTATTTTCTTCTGTATGTTCCTTAGATTAAAGGCTTTCATGTACAGCTTTCCAAGTTCTGAACCCTTTTCGGCAAGTAAAGACGCTTTGTTTTGTTCAAATACTATCTCTGCTGGATTCTTACTTTTCTCTACAATAATTTGCTTTTGTTTCGCTGTAAATGAATTTGCATATTGTGGAAGAGTAGCAATCTTCATAAGTGCCAGAGCATCAACTCTTGTTGCATCCTTAATCCAGTTCCCTACACGCCTGCGATTTCCTACGCCACCATCGTTAGTGTTACCCATTTGCATAAGGAATTGTAGCATTCTGTGTTCCGCTTGCGTAGTCAACTCCTGCAATTGTTCAGGCAATTCCTCGAACTTATCACTCTTAATTTTATCAATCTCTATATTTGATGTGCTAATAGAAGCGTTTAACTCTTCTGTGACCTTCTTTAATCTGTTATCCAATTTTGTTCTCAACCTTGCCACATCTACAGACTCTTTACCTGCTTCATGTGCATATGCGCTGATTTCATTTCTTACCTGTAAGAATGTTTTTGCATCAGATACCTTTTCAATGTTACGTAAGATATTATTATACATTCTCGCTAGTCTGTAGGCTTTATCCTCAGTAGATTCTCTGGTCATGTTATGTTTGGTTCTATTATTGTTGTAAACTCGCTCTGCTAAACTCATTATATAATTCCCTCCATTCTCTTTGCCCTCTGTGGCTTTTATCTGCCTTTTAGAGGGTTGTTATCTCTAGGGGGTATATATTTCATCTCCCCAGTCATCATCTTCTGTATCTGGCTCATTTTCAACCTCTTTGATAAGTTTTGTTTGTTCTTCGTAAGATAATCCATCTTTTTCTGAATCCTTTGTCACAATGTGAACTACCATGTTTCGTTGTACTTCATCCTCGAGTACAAAGCCCTCTGGGAGAACTTTGTTGAGAATGAACATGCTGGCTTTTAATCGTGATGTGCTGTCCATACTGTGACGCATAATGCTAACGATCGTTTCAAGTGCTTCTGGTGTGTGTGACAGAAATAAACGTCTCAGAATCTCTCTGTCGATTTTCTGTTGCTCATCTAGAACAGGTCTCCCTCGTTTGTTTTGTTTGGTCTGTATCATCTTATCACCTCGCATTGTATGTATAATGGCTTTATAAACCGATATTCACGAATTACCAAGAACATTAGTAAAACACTGGATTGTTTTGATTTTTCCTCCCACGCAAAATACTGAATTTGTTACCTAATCGGTATCGCTAATTTTCATTGCGCTTGATACGTCCTCTAGTATGACAATTACCCTATCTGATATATCAATACCTTCCCCCTGCATCCGTTTTGTTACAGAAGAAAGCATTTTCCTGTATGCTCCATCTGATTTGTTTTGTTCTTTATAGTATCGTTTCAGTGCTTTGCGGTAAATTCTCATATCATAAACAACATCTCTATTGATTAGAAGAGCATTATAGGCACTGGAATGATGTAATTGGTCGAACATAAGTTGTTCTGCTTCTTTTAAGAATCCTCTCATCTGTGGCAACACAATTTCTGCATAGTCTACTTTAAACTGGTCTATGAACTTTCTTATTGCATCTTGCTTTAGCACGTCTTGGAGCGTAATATAACCATCTTTTTTCTTTAGCACGTGTATTATTCCACGCTCACAGTAGACACCCTCTAAACGAAAAATAGAGGTGTCTCCACCAAATTCAGAGAACGCACCTTTTGAGTAGCATTTAAATTTCAAACGCCTGTTGGTGCAAATGGATGTTTCAAATGATTTTGTTACTTCATCCTTCAAAAATGTGTGACCGTTTCTTCTTTTGCCTGTAACATACTTCATAATAGGCTTTGTTCTAACACTGTTTTTAATATTGCGCTCTTTGCTCGGTCTGTCCACTTGCAAGAAAACTCTGCTCATAAAACTCATTATGCTGTCAACTGTCAGTTCGTCTACACATCCCATATCAACAGTACAAGCAACCTCAATCTGTTTCACAATCAACTCGCTCCAATCTCTGGAAATCATCGTTTTCAACGCTCTATTTATTGTTTGAACCACATCTAAGAGCATCTTTGTGTCACTAACTCTGAACCCAATGTTATTGTTTTGGCGTATCGCCCTAGGTAAAATAATTCCAATTTCTGTCGTACTGTATTTTGGTATTAATCTTATTAATGGTTTGTCAGAATCTTCCGGGAACTTTGTTTCGCAAGGAACGAGACACCCGGAGACAATGCAAGTAATACCATCAATTCCTATAGACACATTTTTCCTTGTTCTCATGTTTCACCCCTTTCTGCAATTTTCGCCATAATAAAACCCATGTAGTAAAAATGTATGGCAAATACGGTTACTACATGGGCTGAACTATGAGAACAAACAAAGTGAAACTTATCGTGTGGTCTTTTTATAGAGATACGTTACGTGCATTACTCTGGAAACAGCACACCACATAAACAAGAGTCACTTTTGCCCTAGCAACTGTGTTTATATAATTTATTCAATTAATTCTTCACTGGGTTGTTATATGTCCGACCTTTGGACTTGATTTGTTCAGAATAACAACAATTGATTTGTTGTTCTAGTTGTTCTAGTTGTTCTATATTTTATAATAATATTATACTATGCACAAAAATTGTTCGTCAAGTAGAAACATAAAAAATTTAATGAAATTTTGCCCTGTATATTTTTCTCATTCTATGCCCTGTTTATATATGCCCCTGTGACCTCGTATTTTGAGATTCTAGGGGCATTTTTCTCATCCTATATATCAATAGGTTAATGCTTGATGATTCCACCATTCATCTGCTATAGATGGAATATTCTTAGAAAGAAAATTATCAAAATTGATTTTTTTGATTGTCTCGTTGTTGAAAGTTGCTTTAATAACAATATCCTCTTCAATATTTCCATATGAATCTTGTAAAGGATAAGTAACATTAATATCAACATTAACATCTATGTCCTCTTGGATTCCTTTTAAAATGTTAGCAATATCCATATACATTCCTTCTACTGTCATTTTAGAGGTTAAGTTTTCACTGCCTTTAAATTTTATCAATGCAAAATTGTTATCTGGAACATAGTTAAACGTTTCCAAATTTTCTTCTCCCACAACTTTTATAATCTTTTCCTTTATGGCTTCCTCTGTTGAATCTTTTGTTGTCTTGTCCTCGGAAACCGTACTTTCTTTGGTTTGTTTAGTTGATTCTTCTTTTTTCGGTTTTTCTTCTGTCTTCTTTTTCTCTTCCTCTTCCTTTTTTTCTGGTTTCTTTTTTTTATCCTTTTCGGATTGTTCTTTTTCTGTTTGTTCCTTTTTTGCCTGTTCTTCTTTCTCTTGCTCTTTTTGCTCTTCAAGTCGTTGCTGTTCATACTTTGCCCTGCTTTCTGGTGTTTCAAATACTGCAAACAATACAATGCTTACAACGAAAACAACTACAGAAATCAATAAGCCTTTAGAATAAAGTTTCTTTTTAGGCTTTTTCCTTATTTTGTTTACAATAAGCATAATTATAAAAATGAATCCTGCAAACATTGAACACATACATAACAAGGTGGCAAATAATTCCATAAACAAAACCTCTCTTCCTTTGTTTTATTAAAATATTAGCCGATTATGGCTAATATTATTATAGCCAATATATGGGTATTATGCAAGTAGGAGGATTTGCCTTATGATAACTTACGACCCATTTTGGACAACATTAAAATCAAAAAACATTTCACAATATAAGTTGATAAAAGATTTTCATGTATCAGCAGGTCAATTATCACGTATGAGAAAGAATCAATATATTTCAACACACACAGTTGATGTCTTGTGTAACATCTTAGATTGTCAAATAGAAGATATAATGATATTTTCTAAAACTATGGCACAAGACAAATAAAAAAGCAATGGTATGAATACAAATTGTTTTGTACACATAACATTGCTTTTTTCTTGTGTTAACTTTCGTGTTAACTTTTTCTAGTAGGCATACGAAAAGCCTTTCTTTTACTAGATTTTTAACAGGGGATGAGAGAATCGAACTCCCGCTAAGAGTTTTGGAGACTCCTGTCATACCATTTGACCAATCCCCTATGTATTGAATTGATTTGCGTGAAATCACACTGTATTCTTATACCATAGTTTGTAATATTTGTCAATCAATATCTTTGAAAATAGAGTGCCGGGAAGTAAAAAAATAATGGGAGTGAAAGTTGAGGTTTACGTGCTAATCTGTAATTATTTTGTTTTAGAACGTAGTGGTTGGGGAGTATTACGTTTTGTTTTCAATTTGTTGCTGTATTCGCTATACTAGTATATCGGCTTGGTCATTAAGCTGAATTAAGATAATCAGAAAATAATGTATTTCATTTCGAAGTTCTTGAGTTGTATATGTACGTTGGTAGACACCGATATAATTGGCAGAAATTATTTTTGATTCAAAGATAAGAGTTGCAATTTTCTGAAAAAATGTGGAAATGAAGAATTTTAAAAATATGGCGATTTGCTCTTTTATTTTGCCATGGATTGGTGTATGATAGATAACGTAGCCACCAAATATAGTGGAGAAACGCAAAAGTGACGCAACATTTGGTAGATGTTGATAGGGGTTAAAGGTAAGGAGAAATATATGGATACAGTAGTAAAAACAAGGGTTATCAAGAGGAATGGGGAAGAAGTATCATTTGATCAGACTAAGATTGTGAATGCGATTGAGAAGGCTAATCAGGAGATTGCACCGATTCATCAGATGAATCAGCATCAGATTCTGGCGATCGCAGATACCATTGCTCAGAAGGCAGAAGAGATGACACATGCTGTTCATGTGGAAGATATACAAGATATGGTAGAGACCGGAATTATGGAGATGCGTGGGTATGAGGTGGCGCAGAAGTACGTGCGCTATCGTTATAAGAGAGAACTGACTCGTAAGTCCAATACTACAGATAATGGAATTCTGTCTCTTCTGGAACACATGAATGAAGAAGTGAAGCAGGAAAATTCGAATAAGAATCCGGTCATCAATTCGACACAGAGAGATTATATGGCAGGAGAAGTAAGTAAGGATCTGACTCGCCGTGTCCTTTTGCCGGAAGAGATTGTACGTGCACATGAAGAAGGAATCATCCATTTCCATGATATGGATTATTTTGCACAGAAGGAACATAACTGTGATCTGATCAACCTGGAGGATATGCTTCAGAACGGAACGGTGATCAGCGAAACGATGATTGAGAAACCGCACAGCTTTTTTACTGCTTGTAATGTCACCACACAGATCGTAGCACAGGTAGCCAGCAACCAGTATGGCGGACAGTCATTTACACTGTCTCATCTGGCACCGTTTGTGGATGTGAGCCGTCAGAAAATCCGTAAGAGTGTGATTGAGGAGAGAATGGAATCCGGTGAATCACTGGATGAAGGAATCATCAAAAAAGTGACAGAGCGTCGTCTCCGTGAGGAAGTGAAGAGCGGAATCCAGACGATCCAGTATCAGCTGATCACGCTGATGACCTGTAACGGACAGGCACCGTTTGTGACTATGTTCATGTATCTGGATGAGGTCCCGGAAGGACAGACCAGAGATGACCTTGCGATGATCATTGAAGAAGTACTGATCCAGCGTATGCAGGGAGTTAAAAATGAGAAGGGTGTCTGGATCACTCCGGCTTTCCCGAAACTGATCTATGTGCTGGATGAGGATAATATCACAGAAGAATCCAAGTACTGGTATCTGACAGAACTGGCAGCAAAATGTACCGCAAAACGTATGGTTCCGGATTACATTTCCGCAAAGAAGATGCGAGAACTGAAGCAGGGCGATGTGTACACCTGTATGGGATGCCGTTCTTTCCTGACGGTAGAAGATTCTCAGCGCAATCCGGATGGAAGCCACAAATACTACGGAAGATTTAATCAGGGAGTTGTGACGATCAATCTTGTAGACGTTGCATGTTCTTCCGAAGGGGATATGGATAAATTCTGGGAAATCCTGGATGAGAGACTGGAACTTTGCCACAGAGCACTCCGCTGCCGCCACGAACGTCTGCTTGGTACCGTTTCAGACGTGGCTCCGATCCTCTGGCAGCATGGAGCACTGGCCAGACTGAAAAAGGGAGAGAAGATCGACAAACTGCTTTATAACGGATATTCAACGATTTCGTTGGGTTATGCAGGACTTTATGAAATGTGCGTGCGCATGCTCGGCAAATCACATACAGATCCAGAGGCGAAGCCATTTGCACTGGCTGTTATGCAGAGACTGAATGATAAATGTAAAGAGTGGAAAGAGGCAGAAAATATTAGTTATTCTGTTTACGGAACACCGATGGAATCTACAACCTACCGCTTTGCAAAATGCCTGCAGCGCCGGTTTGGAATCATTCCGGGTGTAACGGATAAGAATTATATTACGAATAGTTATCATGTTCATGTGACCGAGCAGATCGATGCATTCCAGAAGCTGAAATTTGAATCTGATTTCCAGAAATTATCACCGGGCGGGGCAATCAGCTATGTGGAAGTTCCGAACATGCAGAATAACATTCCGGCAGTTCTTACAGTTATGAAATTTATTTATGACAATATTATGTACGCGGAACTGAATACCAAGAGTGATTTCTGCGAATGCTGCGGATATGACGGGGAGATCCAGATCGAAGAAGATGAGACAGGAAAACTGATCTGGAGATGCCCGAACTGTGGTAATACCAATCAGGATAAGCTCTTTGTGGCAAGAAGAACCTGTGGATATATCGGAACGCAGTTCTGGAATCAGGGACGTACACAGGAGATTAAGGACAGGGTGCTGCATTTGTAAATAAGAAATGATTAAAAGAATTGTACTATGAAAAAAAGATATTTTTTGAAGATGCTGCTATTTATGATTTTAGGTATGGTAATTTTGCCTGGATGTACAAAGTCGCAGGTGCTGAAAGGGAAGAGTGAAGAAGAACAACTGGAAAAGCAAAAAGAGAAATCACCTTATTATTTTTCATTTACCGTCACAAAAGAAGAAGGAAATAAGTTGAATACTTATAATTATATTTCTGATTTTGAGACGAAGACGATAGATGAAAAGTCGAAGATTCCTTACACCTCCCAATATCCTTTGACTGTATACTTAGATTCAAAGGATGAGGTATATTACACATACCGAGAAGATGGAGCAGGCGATGATGAGATTTATCGAAAGAAGTGCGGAAGTTTGAACGGGAACCGGTTGACAGATTCTTTATTTGCCGTTAATTATATTTTCCCATTTGCAGACAGAGTATATCTTGTAGCTGTTGAAAATGGAACAAGGGCGATGGGCTTGTTTAAGCTTGAAAATGGAGAAATATGCAGGCTGCTGAAGGATGAGGATGCATTTGTATGGCAGGTGAATTACAATTCTGATATAGAGAAAATTGTATTCAATACATATTCCCAGTCGGAATTTGATGAGAAGATGGCAAATAATATGGGAGAAGAATCTTTTGGTGTGAATACGATTTATGAGATGGATTTAGAAACAGAAAGAATCCAGAAGATTGCAGATGTAGAGGCGGGATATATGACAGCAATTGTATTAGATTCTTCTGGTGACATTTATTATCAAATAGGAGATTGGTACAAACTGAAAAATGGAAAATCCCAGAAATCGACTATCTTTGAGGATTTAAAGATAGATAAACTGATTTCCATGCAAAATAGGAAAGTGTATTATATTTCATATGAATCGGAAATTATAGGTTATGACTTAGAAACCGGAGAGAAAGAATCATTTTATACCCTAAAAGAGAAAAATGCAGCAATAAATAATGCGGTGTTATTGAGAAGATAAAGTATACGATATCGAATCATAATTATTAATTTCAAATAAGGCATTTCATTACTGACTGTGATGGAATGCCTTGTTATATCTTTGACTCAATCAGGGCTCTTTATGAAGCAAAACAGAAGGGGAAAGCACGTTCCGTCATTTACCGGACGGCTGAATTATGTGAAGAGAAAAATATGTATTAGAATGGTCCCTTTCGCTGGGGAGGAATGGCTTGAAAATACAGGCTGATTCGCTTATAATAATCCATAGACTGATTACTGTGAAATTTGAAAAAAGAATTGTAGGTGATATGTCATGAATTATGGGAATATAAAAGAATGCGATATTGCAAATGGGCCGGGCGTCAGAGTCAGTTTGTTTGTTTCGGGATGCCGACATCATTGTAAAGGCTGTTTTAACGCGGAAACCTGGGATTTCGCGTATGGAAGTCCATTTACTGAAGAGACGCTGGCGGAATTGTTGGAAGCGCTGAGACCGGATTATATTCAGGGATTTACGCTTCTTGGGGGAGAACCTTTTGAACCGGAGAATCAGCAGGTGCTGGTAAATGTGCTGAGGCGTATCCGGGAAACGTATCCGGGTAAGAATATCTGGTGTTATACGGGATATTTGTATGATGTCGATCTGATTCCCGGTGGAAAAGTATTTACCGATGTAACAGAGGAAATGCTTTCCTATGTAGATGTATTGGTGGATGGACCATTTGTGGAAGCGGAGAAGGATCTTACGCTGGTATTTCGGGGAAGCAGGAATCAGAGAATACTGGATCTGAGGCAGGAAAGAGAAAATGGATAAGAAAGATTTGTTATTATACGCGGTGACGGACCGGAGCTGGCTTGATGAAGGAGAGACTCTGGAGGAGCAGGTGGAGAAGTGCCTGAAAGGCGGGGCAACCTGCATCCAGCTTCGGGAGAAGCATCTGAGTGAAGAAGAGTTTCTGGAAGAGGCCCGAAGGATGAAAGTAGTGTGCGCAAAGTATCATGTGCCGCTTCTGATCAATGATAATGTGGAGATCGCTCTTGCCGTGGATGCGGATGGTGTTCATGTGGGGCAAAGTGATATGGAAGCGCAGGATGTGCGCGCGAAAATGGGACCGGACAAGATAATCGGGGTCACGGCGAAGACGGTGGAGCAGGCACTTCTGGCAGAAAAGCATGGGGCGGATTATCTGGGCTCCGGTGCTGTATTCGGCACCAGTACCAAGGAAGATGCTTCGAAGATGGATCATAAGGTTCTGAAGCAGATTTGCCAGGCAGTAAACATTCCGGTTGTGGCGATCGGGGGAATTACAGAGGAAAATGTGGCAGAACTGGCGGGAAATGGAATATGTGGTGTTGCAGTTGTCAGTGCAATTTTTGCAAAAAAGGATATTGAAGCGGCGACAAGAGAACTGAAGCTGCGGACGGAAGAGATGGTGAAAGCGTGATTCAATATGCGATTTTTGATGTAGACGGGACACTCCTGGATTCGATGTCTATCTGGGAAGAGGCGACTGAGCAGCTTCTGAGAAAGAAAGGAATTGTTCCGGAGGATGGGCTTATTGATACGATCATGCATATGAGCATGGAAGAAGGTTCTGCTTATGTGAAGGAGAAGTATCAGATGCCTGAGACGGCAGAAGAGATTCTTACGGGGATTGTAGAGTTTGTTGAGAAGTTTTATCGGGAGAAAGCGGGATTTAAGAAGGATGTCCGGGTGCTTCTGGATGAACTGAAGAAGAGGAATGTGAAAATGGTGGTTGCCACTTCGGGAAGTGCGGAACTTGCCGGAGCAGCACTTGAACGTCTCGGGGTTCGGGATTATTTTTTGAGGATTTTTTCCTGCGGAGAGGTCGGCGCCGGGAAAACGCGGCCGGATATTTTCCTGAAAGCAGCGGAAACATTGGGGAGTACTCCGGAGGAGACCTGGGTGTTCGAGGATGCTGTTCATGCGGTCAGAACGGCGAAACAGAGCGGGTTTAAGGTGACTGTGATCTATGATGAAAGCAGCAAAAAAGACTGGGAAGAAATCAAGTCTCTGGGGGATGTGGTTCTGGAGGAATCGGATTCTTATATGAAATTCTTCGATAAGCAGGGATAGCAGAAAGGAAAGTGTGAGATGAAAACAGCATTAACAATAGCAGGCAGTGATTCGAGTGGAGGCGCCGGTATTCAGGCGGATATTAAGACGATGACGGTCAACGGGGTCTACGCCATGAGTGCAATCACGGCCTTGACGGCACAGAATACGACCGGTGTCACGGGAATTATTGAAGTGACGCCTGATTTTCTGGGAAAACAGCTGGATGCGGTTTTTACGGACATCCGGCCGGATGCAGTGAAGATCGGAATGGTTTCCGGGAAGGCATTGATTGAAACGATTGCGGACAAGCTGGAAGTGTATCATGCGGAAAATATCGTTGTGGATCCTGTGATGGTTGCCACCAGTGGGGCAAGGCTGATCAGTGAGGAGGCGATCGGCGCATTGAAAGAGAGACTGCTTCCGATGGCGACGGTATTGACGCCGAATATTCCCGAAGCTGAGGTGCTTGCCGATATGCAGGTGAAGACGGAGGAAGACATGGTAACTGCAGCAGAAGTGATCAGCCGCAGATATGGCTGCGCAGTTCTGTTAAAAGGCGGGCATCAGCTGAATGATGCCAATGATCTGCTTTATCGGGAGGGAAGCATAAAATGGTTCTGCGGCAGAAGGATCGATAATCCGAATACCCACGGAACGGGATGCACCTTATCCAGTGCGATCGCGGCAAATCTGGCGAAGGGATTTGATCTGGATACATCGGTGGAACGGGCAAAGGAATATATTTCCGGTGCGCTTTCGGCCATGCTGGATCTGGGAAGCGGAAGCGGGCCGATGAACCATGCCTTTGCGGTTACCGGAAAATTTACGGAGGAACAGTCATGATATTATTTAACAGTGATTATACAGAGGGAGCACATCCCAGAATTCTGGAAAGATTGATGGAGACGAATCTGGAGCAGACTACCGGTTATGGGGAGGATGCTTACTGTGAGGCGGCAAGAGAAGCGATTCGAAAGGTGTGCGATGCGCCGGAAGCGGATGTACATTTCCTGGTGGGAGGAACGCAGGCGAATTTTACCGTTATTTCGTCGGCTCTGAAACCATATCAGGGCGTTTTGTGTGCGGATACCGGCCATATCAATGTACACGAGACCGGTGCGGTGGAGGCATGCGGACACAAGGTGCTTGCACTTCCGGGGAAGGATGGCAAGATCACGGCTGAGCAGATTAGGAATGCGCATGATCTGCACTGGAGCGATGAGTCACACGAACATATCGCGCAGCCGAAGATGGTATACATTTCCCATCCAACAGAGCTTGGAACCCTGTATACGAAAGGTGAGTTGGAAGAAATCGGGCGTGTCTGCCGGGAATGCGGTCTGTATCTGTTTCTCGACGGGGCAAGGCTAGGGTATGGTCTGATGGCTCCGGGGACGGATGTGACAATTGCGGATATTGCAAAAATTTGCGATGTGTTTTATATTGGCGGTACGAAAATCGGCGCGCTCTTTGGGGAAGCAGTTGTGATCATGAATCCCCAGTTGAAACCGGATTTCCGCTACTGTATTAAACAGAAGGGTGGTATGTTGGCAAAGGGGCGTCTTCTGGGAATTCAATTTCTGGAGCTGTTCCGGGACGGGTTGTATTTTGAGATTGCAAAGCATGCGATCGATATGGCGATGATTTTAAAGGAAGGGTTGAAGGAAAAAGGGTATTCTTTCTTTATGGACAGCGTGACGAACCAGCAGTTTATTATGATCGAGGATGAGAAGCTTGAGAAGATCCGTGAAAAATACGGTGTGACATATCAGCAGAGATATGATGAGACGCACAGCGTAATCCGGCTTTGTACCAGCTGGGCTACGACGGAGGAGAATGTGAGATCACTTCTGGCGGATCTGTAAATATGAAAATGTAAGATGTATACGTAAAAAAAGGTCCGGTGGACCTTTTTTTTGTTTTGGGGGATAAAGATAAAGTTAAATATCTAATTAAATAATGCGCAGAAATTATAATAAAAGTATAAAATCTTTTCTCATACAATTGACATTTCTGTACATAAATCATAGAATAACCGTTAGACATCTAAGCATTGGAGGTGAGATGATGTATCAGGATGAACGGAGAGAAGGCGACAGTACCGGCATGTGCTGTGACAAAAACATACCATTACTGTTTTTGATGCATCAGGTGTTTCATATGAATGTGCAGTATATTATTCACTTGATAGAACCTTTGAAGATCAAGCCGGGACACGCCGGGATTTTGCTTTTCCTTAGAAAAGCAGGGCCGCTCTCGCAGCGTGAGATCGCGGATCATATCGGGGTGAAGCCGCCGTCTGTGACGGTCGCGATCCAGAAGCTGGAGAAGCTGGAGTATGTGGAGCGCAGACCGGACAAGAAGGATCAGCGTATCGTAAATATTCAGATCACGGAGAAGGGGATGGAATGCACAGAGAAGTTAATGACAATTGCGGATCAGGCAGATGCGGTACTGTTCAAGGATATGAGTGTAGAAGAAAAGCTGCTGCTCCGGCGTTTGATGCTGCAGATGCGGGAAAATCTTTTTTCTGTAAAGGAGATTAATCTGAAAGAATTAATGGAAACATGTCCCCATATGGACCAGACAGAAAAGGGATATGTGAAAACGAGAAGAAAGGATCGTTGTTGATATGAGAAAATTATTGAAACATTTGAAACCGTATACGGTGACCATTGTTGTTATCATCGGTTTCCTGATTGTTCAGGCAACCTGCGATCTGTCACTTCCTTCTTATACTTCTGACATTGTAAATGTGGGAATTCAGCAGGGAGGAATTGACGAGAAGATACCGGAAGCTGTTACCGAAGAGGAGATGGAGAGGCTGCTTTTGTTTATGAGCAGGGAGGATAGCGAACGGGTGCTGGAGGCGTATGAGCTGAAGACGGCGGATACCGGATATGACTGTGAAGGCAGTGTTTATGTTCTGAAGGAATCAGCTGCCGAAGACAAGGAAGAAGTGCAGGAATTGTCGGAAATCCTGGGACAGCCGATGCTGCTGGTATCCGGATTTGAGTCTGATAGCGATACAACCAAACAGATGGAAGTATCGATGAAGGACAACATGAAAGCAGCCATTCAGTCACAGGCGGAGGCAAAGGCAAAGAAAGCCGCCTCTCAGATGACAGAAGAGGAGAAGGCTGCTCTTGAGGCAAATCCGGAGCTTGCTAAGAAACAGCAGGAAGAAATGCAGGCGCAGATTGAAGCGCAGATGCAGAAGATTGATGAAGCGGATATGTTCGAAATTTTGGGAATGCTCTCTGAGGATCAGAGAGAAGAGATGGTAGCACAGATTGCAGAAAAAATGGATGATATGCCGGATTCGATCGTGGAGCAGGCAGCTACGGCTTATATAAAGACTGTGTATGAAAAGCTGGGAATGGATACGGAACAAATTCAGAACAGCTATATTCTGAGAACAGGTGCGAAGATGATCGGCCTAGCATTTCTTGGAATGCTTGCCAGTGTGATGGTGGGACTTCTGGCATCCCGTGTTGCGGCTAGAACCGGACGTGACTTAAGAAGCAGGGTATTCAAGAAAGTAGTCGGATTTTCAAACGCGGAATTCGACCATTTCTCAACGGCATCCCTGATTACAAGGAGTACCAATGATATCCAGCAGATTCAGATGCTGGTCGTTATGTTACTGAGGATGGTAATGTATGCACCGATCATGGCAGCAGGCGGAATCATCAAGGTATTCCGGACCAATGTCGATATGTCATGGATCATCGGACTTGCGGTTGTGCTCATACTTCTGCTTGTGTTGGTATTATTTATCGTGGCAATGCCGAAATTCAAGATTTTGCAGAACATGGTGGACCGTCTGAATCTGGTAACGAGGGAGATCCTTACCGGACTTTCTGTTATCCGGGCGTTCAGTACGGAGAAATATGAAGAGAAGCGTTTTGATAATGCAAACAAAGATCTGATGAAGACAAATCTGTTTGTAAATCGTGCGATGACATTTATGATGCCGGTCATGATGCTGGTCATGAATGGAATTACGATTCTGATCGTCTGGAACGGGGCGCATGGAATCGATAACGGAAATATGCAGGTCGGTGATATGATGGCATTTATCCAGTATACGATGCAGATCATCATGTCGTTCTTAATGATCTGTATGGTGTCCATCATGCTCCCGAGAGCGGCGGTCGCTGCAGATCGTGTAGATGAAATTCTTGCGAGTAAAACAGCAATCGAGGATCCAGAGAATCCGGAAACACTCCCTGCAGGAAGTAAAGGAGAAGTGGTGTTTGATCATGTAAACTTCCGCTATCCGGGGGCCGAGGAGGATGTGCTTCATGATATTCATTTCACGGCAAAACCTGGACAGACGACAGCGATCATCGGAAGTACTGGAAGCGGAAAGTCTACGCTCGTCAACCTGATTCCGAGATTCTATGATGTGACAGGCGGAAGGATCCTGATCGACGGAACCGATATCCGGGAAATCACTCAGCATGAGCTTCGGGACAAATTAGGATATGTTCCGCAGAAAGGGGTACTGTTCTCAGGTACGATCGAATCCAATATTCTTTACGGAAATCCGGATGGAACGAAGGCGGAGATGGAAGAGGCGGCTTCGATTGCCCAGGCGACAGAATTTATCGAAGAGAAGCGTAAAAAATATGACAGTCCGATCGCTCAGGGCGGAACCAATGTCTCCGGAGGACAGAAACAGAGATTGTCCATTGCGCGTGCGATCGCGAAGAAGCCGGATGTCTTTATTTTCGATGACAGCTTCTCCGCGCTGGATTATAAAACCGACGTAACGCTGCGGGCTGCCTTGAAGGAAAAGACGCAGGACAGTACCGTTATTATTGTGGCGCAGAGAATCAGCACGATTCTCCATGCAGAACAGATCATCGTTCTGGATGAGGGAAGAATAGCGGGAATCGGTACACATAAAGAGCTTTTGAAAAACTGTGATGCATATTATCAGATTGCTTCTTCGCAGTTGTCCGAGAAGGAACTTGCGGGAGATATGGGAACGACCGGAAAGGAGGAGATGGCGCATGCCTAGACACGGAGGACACGGACCGATGAAATCAACGGAAAAAGCGAAAGATTTCGGCGGGACTATGAAAAAACTGATCAATTACATGAGTGTATATAAAATCGGCATTTTCTTTGTCGCGGTATTTGCGATCGGAAGTACCGTTTTCAGTATATTGGGTCCTAAGGTTCTTGGAAAAGCGACGACGGAGATCTTTAACGGACTGATCAGCAAGATATCCGGAGGCGACGGGATTGATTTTGGGAAAATAGGAAAGATACTGATTGCGCTTCTCTGCCTCTACGCGGTAAGTGCGCTGCTGTCTTTCCTGCAGGGATTTATTATGACAGGAATATCACAGAAAATGACATACCGCATGAGAAAGGAAATTTCCGAGAAAATCAACCGCCTGCCAATGAAATATTTTGACAAGACGACACACGGAGAGGTACTCTCCAGAGTGACGAATGATGTGGATACGCTCAGCCAAAGTCTGAACCAGAGTGCAACGCAGTTGATCACTTCTGTGACAACGCTCATTGGTGTTCTGGTGATGATGCTGAGCATCAGTCCACTGATGACGGTCGTGGCACTTTTGATTCTTCCAATCTCTATGATATTTGTATCTACGATCGTAAAGCATTCTCAGAAGTTCTTTAAGAGCCAGCAGGAATATCTGGGACATATTAATGGACAGGTGGAAGAGGTTTATGGCGGACACAATATTGTAAAGGCATTCAACAAAGAAAAGGATGTGATCCGAACCTTTGATGAGACGAATGAGATCCTTTATCAGTCGGCGTGGAAATCACAGTTCCTTTCCGGTATGATGATGCCGATCATGCAGTTTGTCGGCAATCTGGGATACGTCGGTGTTTCGATCCTTGGAGGATATCTGGCAATCCGCAAAACAATTGAAGTGGGTGATATCCAGTCCTTCATTCAGTATGTGCGTTCTTTTACCCAACCGATCCAGCAGGTAGCGCAGGTCGCGAATATGCTGCAGTCTACGGCGGCAGCTTCCGAGCGAGTATTTGAATTCCTTGGAGAAGAAGAAGAGGACCAGGTTGTGGAACATCCGGTTTCTGTGGAGGGACTGGAAGGAAATGTCACGTTCGATCATGTACAATTTGGTTATAATCCGGATCATGTGATCATCCATGATTTCTCGGCTGAGGTACATCAGGGACAGAAGATTGCCATTGTCGGTCCTACAGGAGCCGGCAAGACCACGATGATCAAACTGCTGATGCGTTTTTATGATGTGAATAAGGGAGCGATTCTGGTTGACGGACATAATGTCAGGGATTTCAACAGGAGTGAGCTCAGGGAAATGTTCGGAATGGTGCTTCAGGACACCTGGCTGTTCAACGGAACGATTGAGGATAATATCCGCTACGGCAAGCTGGATGCGACACATGAGGAAGTGGTAGCGGCCGCGAAAGCGGCACATGTACACCGGTTTGTACAGACTCTGCCGAACGGGTACCAGATGGAACTAAATGAAGAGGCGAGCAATGTGTCCCAGGGGCAGAAACAGCTTCTTACGATCGCAAGAGCGATTCTGGCGGATCCGAAGATTCTGATTCTGGACGAGGCAACAAGCTCTGTTGACACCAGAACGGAAGTCCAGATTCAGAAAGCAATGGATAACCTGATGAAGGGAAGAACCAGCTTTGTAATTGCACATCGTCTCTCAACGATACGGGATGCGGACCTGATTCTGGTGATGAAGGACGGAGATATTATCGAACAGGGAAGGCATGAAGAATTGCTTGCGAAAGGCGGCTTTTATGCCGAGCTATATAATTCTCAGTTTGAATCTGCTTCAAGCTGTGCATAGAGAAAAAGCGGGCGATATCCATATGACATCGCCCGCTTTTTCAATGGAAAGATTTTATATTTGGATCAGTTTTTCTGCGCGTTCCAGAGATTCTTCAATATTGCTGCAGAAATTCTCTTTTCCGGCCATTTTCACAAAGCCGGCTTTATTCAGTGCATTCATAGGCTGTTCATTTACATGAGAGAAGATTATCGTAATGTTGTCTTCTTTACATTTTTTCCATAAATCGATCAGAGAGTTCATGGCTGTGCTGTCTAATGCTGGAACACCGCGCATACGGAGTATCAGACATTTGGTTTTGCTATGGCAGATGATTTGTTCGATGGAGTCGGCTGCGCCAAAGAAGAGCGGACCATTGATTTCGTAAACGCTGATCTCACGCGGAAGTACGCGAAGCTGACTATTTACTTCTTCACTGTCGTCATCTGCATAGGTCCATCCTCTTATACTTGTCTCATCGCTCATGCGCTTGATAAATAACAGACATGCAAGAAGCATTCCGATCTCGATTGCAACTACAAGGTCGAAGACGATGGTGAGGATAAAGGTAATGACAAGAACTGCGATGTCGCTCTTTGGGGAAGTCTTTACCAGACGAACAAACGGTCTCCACTGGCACATATTGTATGCAACAATGAAAAGAATCGCAGCGATTGTCGGCATAGGAATCATTCCGGCGAATGGCATCAGGACGACAAGAACCAAAACCAGAGTGATAGAATGTACCATACCGGCAATCGGAGTGCGGCCACCGTTCTTGATGTTGGCAGCAGTACGTGCAATGGCTCCTGTTGCAGGGATTCCTCCGAAGAATGCAGAAGCCATATTGCCGGCGCCCTGGGCAATCAGTTCCGTATTGGAACGGTGTTTGCTGTTGATCATTCCATCGGCAACCACACAGGAGAGAAGCGATTCAATGGCTGCCAGCACTGCGATGGTAAATGCATCCGGAAGTGCGGTGCGTATCATTTCAAAGCTCATGGACGGCAGATGGAATGACGGCAGACGGTTACTGATGGTATACAGATCCCCGATGGTATTGACCTTCAGAGGCAGGAATCTCACCATCAGGATTCCGACGATCACGGCAATCAATGATCCCGGGATTTTCTTAGCAAAATATGGAGCGATGATCAGGACGGCAAGACTGACGAGGCCGACGATTACGGCATGGATGTTCAGGGTAGAGATATTTTGGATAAATGCTTCCAGTTTCTCCATAGTCTCGATCGGCTTCACGCCTTCCGGATAGGTGAGACCACAGAAGTCTTTGAGCTGTCCAATGACAATCGTTACGGCAATTCCTGCGGTAAATCCGGTAGTGATTGTAAATGGAATGAATTTGATTAAGCTGCCAAAATGGCAGATACCCATAATGACCAGAATGATTCCGGCAAGGATGGTTGCCGCAGCGAGGCCGTCGGTGCCGCTTTTGGCGACAATACCGGCTACGATGGTTGCAAATGCAGCGGTCGGCCCGGCGATTTGTACTGCACTACCCCCGAGTGCAGAGATAACGAATCCAGCTACGATTGCGGTGAAGATTCCGGCTTCCGGCCCCACACCGGAAGCAAGTGCAAGTGCGATAGAAAGCGGAAGCGCAATAATAGCCACAATAATGCCAGCTGTTACATCCTTGATGAACTGTGAACGGTCATAGCCTTTCAGGGTTGTAAGCAGCATTGGTTTGAAAGTTCCCATGTTTACTTGTTCCTCCTTTAGATAAACTTTTGTAGTTCCCGAAGTGAATATATCCTTCTGGTTCATAACTCCCAATATAAGTATATCAAAGGGAAAAGATGTGGTAAAGAAAAAAAGTGCCCGAAGTGGCAAACTTCAGGCACTAAATCAAATACATAAAGGATTAGTTCTTAGAAGACTGGTAATCCAGTGCGGCTTCTACAAAACCTTTAAACAACGGATGCGGTTTGTTTGGACGAGACTTTAGTTCCGGATGAGCCTGAGTCCCGATGAACCATGGGTGGTCTGGAATCTCGATCATTTCCACGATCCTTCCGTCCGGAGATAAGCCGGAGAGCTTCATGCCGTTCTTTTCCAGCACATCACGGTAGTCATTGTTGACTTCGTAACGGTGGCGGTGCCGTTCGGAAATCTCTTTCTTGCCGTAGAGCGAGTAGGCCTTGCTTGTCTCATCAAGAACACAAGGGTAAGATCCCAGTCTTAAGGTTCCTCCAATATTTTCCACGCCAATCTGATCCGGCATAATATGGATGACAGGATGCGTGGTGTCCGGTTTCAGTTCCACACTGTGTGCATCGTGATATCCGACCACATTTCTTGCAAATTCCACAATGGAAAGCTGCATGCCAAGACAGAGACCGAGAAATGGAACTTTGTGTGTGCGGGCGTATTTGATTGCTTCGATCTTTCCGTCTATACCGCGGTCTCCGAAACCTCCCGGCACGAGGATACCGCTTACATCGGATAGAATCGTATCCACATTCTCCGGAGTTACCGTTTCTGAATCCACCCATTTAATATTTACGGTAGTATGACTGTAAATACCGCCGTGCTTTAAGGCTTCTACTACACTGATATAGGCATCGTGGAGCTGGATGTATTTTCCGACCAGTGCTACAGTCACTTCCTGAGTAGGATGCTTCAGACAGTCTACCATCTCTCTCCAGTCCTTGAGGTCCGGCTCCGGACATGGAAGATGAAGGGATTCGCACACAACTGATGCGAGGTGTTCCTCCTCCATGGCAAGCGGTGCTTCGTAAAGATACTCTACGTCCAGATTCTGGAGAACATGGCTTGCAGGTACATTACAGAACAGGGCGATTTTGTCCTTGATGCCGTCGTCCAGCGGATGTTCGGAACGGCAGACGAGAATATCCGGCTGAATGCCCATTCCCTGGAGCTCTTTTACACTTGCCTGAGTCGGTTTGGTTTTCATTTCCTGAGAAGCGCGAAGATACGGAATCAGGGTTACATGGATCAGGATGACATTTTCATGCCCCATATCATGCTGGAACTGACGAAGCGATTCCAGGAAAGGCTGACTTTCGATATCGCCTACGGTTCCGCCTACTTCAATGATTGCAATCTCTGTGTCGGTAGCGGTTGGGTTTCTGTAAAAACGGCTTTTGATTTCGTTTGTGATATGGGGAATGACCTGGACGGTTCCTCCTCCGAAGTCTCCCCGGCGTTCCTTCTGCAGAACAGACCAGTAAATTTTACCGGTTGTAACATTGGAATTTCTGGTAAGACTTTCATCAATAAAACGTTCATAATGTCCGAGATCGAGATCGGTTTCCGCACCGTCATCGGTTACGAATACTTCTCCGTGCTGTACCGGATTCATGGTTCCCGGGTCAATGTTGATATATGGATCGAATTTCTGCATGGTGACCGTGTAGCCGCGTGCTTTTAAAAGACGACCGAGGGATGCTGCTGTGATTCCTTTGCCGAGACCGGATACAACACCTCCGGTGACAAATACATATTTTACTGCCATAATAACCTCCTTATACTATACTGCTCATACCATTACTATATTTTTTCTCTAAAAAAAGCGAAAAAAACCATAAGATATCAATCTTTGGCTTCCTCGTCAAACCCGGTTCGAAATGAAACCGGCAATTATATAATTGTGAAATAAAATACTTTAAAAGTATACACCCAATCCACAGGAAAATACAATCTTTTTTTGCAGACTGGGTGTAAAAAAATCACAAAGTTTGAATGGTGAATTTGTGCTTATTGGTAAATTGGTTTTTTCTCATATTTCGGCTCAGAAGTTGTCTGAATAGAAAGCTTCTGAAACAGGCGGACATCCACATTTGCCAGCATGACAGAGGTGTGCGCCTGACAGCCTTTCAGCTTCGGAATCTGATTCAGGGCAAGTTCTGCAACAGGGTCAGTAGAAGCGCTGATGGAAAGTGCGATCAGGACTTCGTCGATGTGAAGACGCGGATTGCGGCTTCCAAGATATTCTGTCTTGACTTTCTGAATCGGCTCGATTGCTGCCGGAGAGATCACATGTACACTGTGATCAATGCCTGCAAGCTCTTTTAATGCATTCAGAATCAGGGCGGCTGAAGCACCGAGAAGTTTGGAAGTCTTACCGGTTACGATTTTTCCGTCCGGAAGCTCCAGTGCTGCGGCAGGTCCGTCGGTCTCGGCGGCTAGATCCAGTGCGGCATCTACTACCTTGCGGTCGTGTACGGTAACGCCAGCCTGATTCATAAGAAGTTCAATTTTATAGGCTTCTTCACGTGGACAGCTTCCGGCAAGAAAGCGGTCCATAGTATGATAATAACGGCGGATGATCTCCTGCTTGGATGCCTCGCGGCAGACTTCATCGTCGCAGATACAGTTCCCGGCCATATTGACACCCATATCAGTTGGAGATTTGTAAGGACTACTTCCGTAGATGCGCTCAAATATTGCACAAAGTACCGGAAAAATCTCTACGTCACGATTGTAGTTGACTGTGGTTTCTCCATATGCTTCCAGATGGAACGGATCAATCATGTTGACATCGTTCAGATCGGCCGTCGCAGCCTCATAGGCAAGATTGACTGGATGTTTGAGCGGTATGTTCCAGATCGGAAATGTCTCAAATTTCGCATATCCAGCGTGGATTCCGCGTTTGTGTTCGTGATAGAGCTGGGAGAGGCATGTCGCCATCTTGCCGCTTCCCGGTCCTGGTGCTGTGATAACAACCAAGGGGCGAGTGGTTTCAATATAATCATTCTTACCGTATCCTTCGTCACTGACGATCAGTGGTATATTGGAAGGATACCCTTCTATCATATAATGAATATAAACTTTAATTCCCATCTTTTCCAGACGTCCTTTGAACAGATGTGCACTGTTCTGACCGGAATATTGCGTGATTACAACACTTCCTACATAGAGGCCGTTTTCTTCAAAGGAGTCCTTCAGACGCAGAACGTCTGTGTCATACGTGATCCCCAGATCACCGCGTACTTTGTTTGCTTCTATGTCGGCAGCGCTTATGACGATGACGATCTCGGCAGTATCTGAAAGTTCTTTAAGAAGGCGGAGCTTGCTGTCCGGCATAAAACCGGGAAGAACTCTGGCTGCATGGTAGTCATCAAAAAGCTTTCCACCGAATTCGAGGTAAAGCTTGTTGTCAAATTTATTGATACGTTCACGAATATGTGAAGACTGCATGCTAAGATATTTTTCATTGTCAAATCCGATTTTCATTGGTTACCATCCCTCTCTGCGTGTATTTTTGACATTCCACTTAACAGTATACTATAGTATATGTCATTTTTACAATCTTTTCATAATCTTTTTATTGATTTATGTTTTTGAGCTACTTATAATAGAAGAGATGAAAACTAGGAGGATACTTATGAATAATCAAAATAACAGGAATAATCCTAACAATAGAAACGGAAACCCTAATAATAAGAACAATCGTCAGGGAATGAATATGCTGATTTTCATACTTCTTCTTGTTGCAGTTCTTATGTTTTCCTTTTTCCAGATGCGTGATGACGATAATGCGCAGGAAATCTCTTATGACCGTTTTATGGAGATGGTTGAGGACGGAGAAGTGAAGGAAGTTGTGATTGAATCAGACCGGATCGTGATCAAACCGAAGAGCGAGAGTGAGATCGCAGCGGAGAAGGATAAGGCAACTGATGAGAGCGGAGTGGTTGAGGGTGCTGTAAAAGAGAATCAGGAGGAAGATAAAAAGAGTATCTTTGCTTCTGAAAAAGAGTATTATACTGGAGTTGTAGATGATCCGAACCTTACACAGAAACTGCTGGATGCCGGCGTGAAGCTCAGCCACGAGATACCGGATTCTACACCATACATTGTTATGAACCTCCTTGCAACAGTGCTTCCGTTCGTATTTCTGATCGGGATGGCCATCTATCTGATGAGAGGAATGTCGAAAGGCGGCGGAGTGATGGGGATCGGTAAGAGCAATGCCAAGATGTATGTGGAAAAGTCTACCGGTGTTACATTTAAGGATGTTGCCGGACAGGATGAGGCAAAGGAATCTCTGCAGGAAGTAGTAGATTTCCTTCATAATCCGGGAAAATATACCGGTATCGGTGCGAAACTTCCGAAAGGTGCACTGCTTGTGGGACCTCCGGGAACAGGTAAGACTCTTCTTGCGAAAGCGGTTGCTGGTGAGGCGAATGTGCCGTTCTTTTCTTTGTCCGGTTCTGCGTTTGTTGAGATGTATGTCGGTGTAGGTGCTTCCAGAGTGCGAGACCTTTTCAAACAGGCTCAGCAGATGGCTCCGTGTATCATCTTCATCGATGAGATCGATGCAATCGGTAAGAGCAGGGACAGCCAGCTCGGCGGAAACGATGAGCGTGAGCAGACGTTGAATCAGCTTCTTGCGGAAATGGATGGATTCGATACAAATAAAGGGTTGTTGCTTCTTGCAGCTACGAACCGTCCGGAGATCCTGGATCCGGCGTTGCTTCGTCCGGGACGTTTTGATCGTCGGATCATCGTTGACAAGCCGGATCTGAAAGGACGAATTGATGTCCTCAAGGTACATTCGAAAGATGTCAAGATGGATGAGACCGTGAATCTGGAAGAAATTGCGCTTGCAACTTCAGGAGCGGTGGGATCAGATCTTGCAAATATGATCAATGAGGCTGCCATCAATGCAGTGAAGAACGGGCGTCAGGTTGTATCACAGGCAGACCTTTTTGAGGCAGTGGAAGTGGTTCTTGTAGGTAAGGAGAAGAAGGACCGGATCATGAGTCAGAAAGAGCGCCGGATCGTGTCTTACCATGAGGTGGGACATGCCCTGGTAAGTGCTCTGCAGAAGGACGCTGAACCGGTGCAGAAGATTACAATCGTTCCAAGAACGATGGGAGCGCTCGGGTATGTAATGCATACACCGGAAGAAGAGAAGTTCCTGAATACCAAGGCAGAACTGGAAGCGATGCTGGTGGGAATGCTCGCGGGCCGTGCCGCGGAAGAAATCGTGTTCGATACGGTAACGACTGGAGCGTCCAACGATATTGAGCAGGCAACCAGAATTGCACGTGCTATGGTTACACAGTATGGTATGTCAGAGAAATTCGGCTTGATCGGTCTGGAATCAGTTCAGAATCGTTATCTGGACGGACGTCCGGTCATGAACTGCGGAGAAGCAACAGCTTCTGAGATTGATCAGGAAGTCATGAAAATGCTGAAAGGGGCTTATGCAGAAGCCAAACGTTTGTTATCCGAGCATCGTGATACAATGGATCAGATTGCTGAATTCCTGATTCGTGAAGAGACGATTACCGGAAAAGAATTCATGAAGATCTTCAGAAAATGCGAAGGAATTCCGGAGCCTGAAGAAGATGAGACGAAAAAAGCAGGAGAACTTCCTGCAAAAGAGAAGGAACAGAGACTTCTGGATCAAGAAAACAATTCAGAAAATGAAACTGAAAAAGATGAGGATGGATTCATTCTTCCTAAGAACAGATAAATAGAAGTATATTTTGCGGCGGTCAGCTTGATTTTAGCGGACCGCCGTTTTGTCACTTGTATTATTCCCTACGGACAAGTATAATAGGACTATGGAAAATCAGACATTTATTATTGAAGAAGAATTAAAGAAACTGCCCGGACGTCCGGGCGTTTATCTGATGCATGATGAAAAGGATGAGATCATTTATGTAGGAAAGGCGATCAGCCTGAAGAATCGTGTCCGGCAGTATTTTCAGAGTAGCCGTAATAAGGGTGTGAAGATTGAACAGATGGTGACACACATTACTCGTTTCGAGTATATTGTCACAGATTCTGAGTTGGAAGCGTTAGTGCTGGAATGTAATTTGATCAAGGAATACCGCCCGAAATACAATACCATGCTGATGGATGACAAAAGCTATCCTTTTATCAAAGTTACGGTAAATGAGGCATACCCGAGAATTATGATGGCCCGTCAGATGAAGAAAGATAAGGCTAAATATTTTGGCCCTTATACGAGTGTGACTGCAGTGAAGGATACGATTGAACTGGTACGGAAGCTGTATCATTTGAGAAGCTGCAACAGAAGCCTTCCCAAGGATATCGGAAAGGAGCGGCCGTGCCTTTACCACCATATCAAGCAATGCGATGCTCCATGTCAGGGGTATATTTCTCAGGAAGAATACAAAAAGTCGGTAGATGAGGTGCTGAAGTTCCTGAATGGAAACTATGAGAAGATACTGGGAGATCTGGAACAGAAGATGATGGAGGCATCGGATAATCTGGAATTTGAGAAAGCAATCGAATACCGGGAACTGATCGGAAGTGTCAGACAGATTGCCCAAAAACAGAAGATTACAGATACAGGAGGAGAAGATCGGGATATTATTGCGCTTGCGAGAGAGCAGGAGGATGCGGTGATCCAGGTATTTTTTATTCGCAGCGGCAGGCTGATCGGACGTGATCATTTCTATCTCAGAATTGCAAAAGGAGATGGAGTAAGTGAGATCCTATCCAGTTTTATCAAACAGTTTTATGCTGCTACACCTTATATACCGGGAGAGCTGATGCTTCCGGAAGAACCGGAAGACCAGGACATTCTGGAACAATGGTTGGGGCAGAAGAGAGGGCATAAAGTGCATTTGCGGGTTCCAAAAAAAGGAGAAAAAGAGAAACTTGTGGAACTTGCCGCAAAGAATGCGCAGCTGGTTCTTGCAAAGGATAAGGAAAGGCTGAAGAGAGAAGAGGGAAGAACGATCGGGGCGGTCAAGGAGATTGAGAGTATTCTGGGACTTCAAAATATTTTGAGGATGGAGGCTTTTGATATTTCCAATACGAATGGATTTGATTCAGTGGGATCCATGGTAGTATATGAGCGTGGAAAACCGAAACGTAATGATTACAGAAAATTTAAGATCAAAGGAGTTCAGGGAGCAGATGATTATGCCAGTATGAGAGAAGTGTTGACCAGAAGATTCCTTCATGGACTGGATGAACAGAAGAGTGGGAAGGAACTTGGAAGTTTCCAGGTATTTCCGGATCTGATCCTGATGGACGGAGGAAAAGGTCAGGTGAATGTGGCGCTGGAAGTTCTGGATGAACTGCATCTTGCGATTCCGGTCTGCGGTATGGTAAAGGATGACCATCACCGGACCAGGGGATTATATTATAATAATGAGGAACTGCCAATTGATCGAAATTCAGAGGCTTTTCGGCTGATTACCAGAATCCAGGATGAAGCACACCGTTTTGCAATTGAATTCCACAGAAAGCTGCGTGGACAAGGCCAGGTTCATTCGATTCTGGATGATATCCCCGGTATCGGACCGGCAAGGAGAAAAGCGCTTATGAAGAATTTTGTGGGATTGGATGAAATAAAAAAAGCTGAAATAGAAGATTTGAAAAAAATTCCATCTATGGATGAAAAATCGGCACGAAGCGTGTATAATTTCTTTAGGAGTGACACAAAAGATCAGGATGAATCCCTGGAAAAAAGATAAAGGAAAAGGAGAACAGACAATGGGAGTTGAGTTACAGAGAATCGTGGAAAAAATGAAGTTGAAGAATCTGACACCGGAAGTGGATCTGACAAAACGTGAAGTAAAGATTCCGGATATCAACAGACCGGCACTTCAGCTGGCAGGTTTTTTTGATCATTTTGAGTCTCAGAGAGTGCAGATAATCGGATATGTGGAGTATACGTATCTGGAGACACTGTCAGAGGAGCAGAGAGAAAAGATCTATGTTACGTTGATGTCTTATGGCGTTCCTTGCTTCATTTTCTGTCGGGAATTGATGCCGGACAAAGTATTTCTTGAGAAAGCAGTGGAAACAGGGACTCCGGTGTTTATTACGGACAAGCCGACTTCGGCATTTACAGCGGAGATCATTCGCTGGTTGAACGTAGAACTTGCACCTTGCATTTCTATACACGGCGTTCTGGTTGAGGTGTATGGTGTCGGTGTCCTGATTATGGGTGAAAGCGGAATTGGAAAGAGTGAGGCTGCGCTGGAACTGATCAAGAGAGGACATCGTCTTGTAACGGACGATGTGGTTGAAATCCATAAAGTCAGTGATGATACTCTGGTCGGAATGGCACCGAATATTACAAGACATTTTATTGAGCTGAGGGGAATCGGAATCATTGATGTGAAAACTTTGTTCGGTGTACAGAGTGTGAAAGAAACACAGAATATCGATCTGGCGATTACGTTGGAAGACTGGAATAAGGATAAAGAGTACGACCGTCTTGGACTTACAGAAGAATATACGGAATTCCTGGGCAACCGCATTGTTTGCCATAGTATTCCGATTCGTCCGGGAAGAAATCTGGCAATTATCGTCGAGTCGGCAGCTGTCAACCATAGGCAGAAACAGATGGGGTATAACGCTGCTCAAGAATTATACCGGCGTGTTCAGGAAAATCTGCAAAAAAAGTAATTAGATAAAAGAAGGAGAAAAGAAAATGAATTATTGTTTTGGAGTTGACATTGGAGGAACGACAATCAAAATGGGATTGTTCCAGTTTGATGGAAAGATGGTTGATAAATGGGAAATCAAGACCAGAACGGAGAACGCAGGGGAAGCAATTCTTCCGGATGTTACAAAAGCAATTAATAAGAAAATGATGGAGTTTGGACTTGAGAAACAGCAGATTCTCGGAATCGGGCTTGGAATTCCGGCACCGGTCACAGAAGACGGGATTGTGCCGAATACCGCAAATCTCGGATGGGGATACAAGGAAGTGAAGCGTGAGTTGGAGGAACTGACCGGAATCCATGTTGCTACGGGAAATGATGCCAATGTAGCTGCGTTGGGAGAAATGTGGCTCGGTGGAGGCCAGGGACATCGCAACATGGTCATGGTTACGCTCGGAACCGGCGTAGGTGGAGGAGTCATTATCAACGGTGAGTGTGTGATAGGAAAGCATGGAGCAGGCGGTGAAATAGGACACATTTGTGTGAATTATGAAGAGACGGAACCCTGCGGATGTGGTAACAGAGGATGTCTGGAACAATACGCATCAGCGACGGGGATTGTTAGACTTGCCCGGAAACGTCTTGCGCAAGACGAGGAGCCGAGTTTGCTGCGTGATGTTACGGAACTCAGTGCAAAAGAAGTGTTTGATGCTGTAAAAAAAGATGACAAGGCAGCAATTGAAGTCGCAAAAGAGTTTGGAAAATATCTGGGATATGCACTTGCCAATCTTGCGGCAGCATGTGATCCTGCAGTCATTGTAATTGGGGGAGGAGTATCAAGAGCCGGAGAAATCCTTTTCGACTATATCGAGGGGCCATTTAAGGAAAGAGCATTCTTCGCAAACAGGGAAACACAGTTTGCTCTTGCACAGCTCGGAAATGATGCAGGAATCTGTGGGGCGGCTAAGATGATCCTTAAATAAGTACATATGGAAAGCAGAAGAAACAAGTTTGATAGTTAAAAAAGGGACGTAACACGCAATGATAATTCGTGTTACGTCCCTTTTGATATTTTGGATTATTCTATTGATCTGATGTGCCTGGGTCTGTTGGAGTGGTTGGATCCGTCGGAGTAGTAGGCTCTGTCGGAGTGGTAGGCTCTGTCGGAGTGGTAGGCTCTGTTGGGGTGGGCGTTCCACCGCCATTGCCGCTGCTATTTCCTCCATTTCCACTTCCATTTCCGCCGTTTCCGCTGTTTCCGCCGTTTCCGCTTCCTCCTCCATCATCCGGATTCTCAGAATCATCCGGTTCTTCGGGCTCTTCGGGTTCTACCGGCTCGTGTCCCGGACAAGTTTCCGTCGGATAAGTGCCCGGAGCAAACCATTCTGTCATGGAAGGACATTCATCAGATAAAGCAAGTAGTCCGGTCTCAGTACAGATGGTTCTTCTTACCAGAGAAGATGGCATTGTGAAATCTTTATAGGCCAGACCAAGGGCGCTGTTAATTCTATCCATAATATTGGACCAGATTCGCACGTGGTAGTACCAGCTTGTGTCACTGAGCGATTGGTTGTTATCATATCCCATCCAGATGGAACAGGTATAATAAGGTGTATATCCGGCAAACCATAGATCCTTATTATCAGAAGTTGTACCGGTTTTTCCGGCTGCCGGCATATTTTCAAGCTGGGCATACGGTGCTGCAGTACCCTTTGTTACAACATCTTCCATCGCGAGTGTCAGGAGGGCAGCAGTCGTATCTTTGATGATGGTTTTCGATTCGTTTTTGGTATTATCAATCAGCACATTACCGTCATGATCCAGTACTTTTGTGTAAAGAATCGGCTTATTATAGACGCCGCCGTTGGCGATTGCGGCATAAGCGGCGGTCAGTTCATAATTGTATACACCGTGTGATACACCACCAAGCGCAAGGGATTCTACCATATCCTTATCTTTCGAAAGAGTGGTGATACCGAATTTCTCTACATATTCATAGCCAAGTGAAACGGAAATTTCGTTGATCACTTTTACGGCGATAACGTTCATAGACTGTTCAATTGCTTTCCGAAGCGTTACCGCACCGCGGTAGGAATCGCCCCACCAGTTGTGAACCTGCTTGTCTGGATTGGATTGATAGTAATATGGCTCGTCCACTTCGACATCTGCAAGAGTCTTACCTGCACTGTCGAGGGCCGGTGCGTAAACAGCAAGAATCTTAAAGCAGGAACCGGCCTGACGAGTCGTGCCGTAAGCACGGTTCAGTCCACGGTTTGTGGTTTTCTCGCCACGCCCTCCGACCATTGCTTTAATATGACCGTTGCTTTGGTCAATGATACAGACAGAAGCCTGTGGCTGCGGAGCGAGATTCACGTATTCATCATAGGTATCTCCCTCCTGGGCGATGCTTGCCTTAAAAGCTTCGATGTGTTGGTAAGCTTCCTCTTTTGAACTATATAAATACTTGGAATCCACACCATTATATTGCTTTACATTTCCTACGGAATAGTTTTCCTGTGTCTGCGCTTCATCTGCCCTGGTGACGGTCAATGCGTAGTCTAGATCCCAGGTCGTTTTCGATGGGAAATTGTCATCGTTGTTGAGCTCATCGTCACAGATTCCCTGAATCGTCAGATTCTGAGTTGTGTAAATGCTGAGACCGCCGCTGTAAATCGCGTTGTAAGCCTGAGTCTCTGTATAGCCGAGACCATCGGCGGAGGTCAAATCATCCATCAGCTGGTCGATCAGTGCATCAACAAAATAAGAAGTAACACGTGTTTCTTCCAAAACCTGGGTGTTCACCGTTTGAATTCGGGAGTAAACATCATCGGCCAGTGCCTCATCGTGTTCAGCTTGATCAATATACCCTTGTTCCAACATATTGTCCAGCACTTTCTTCCGACGTTCTGCATTTTTCTCTGGGTTCGTGATTGGGTTATAACCACCCGGACTCTTGGTAATTGCAGCAATCGTTGCGCATTCGGAAAGCGTTAGATCGGATACATCCTTGCCAAAATAACGTTTGGCTGCAGCTTGTACTCCCAATGTGTTCTGACCAAGGTTAATGGTATTGAGATAACTTTCAAGAATCTCTTCCTTACTCAGCTGCTTTTCAAGCTGCAGGGCAAGATACTGTTCCTGCAATTTACGTTCAACCTTTTCCAACTGACTTTCATTAATGAAGTCTGGAAATACATTGTTCTTAATAAGCTGCTGGGTAATTGTACTGGCTCCTTCCGAAAAATGTCCGCTTGTAAGTCCTACTACAGCAGCTCGAAGAATTCCCTGGGGGTCAATCCCGTTGTGCTGATAAAACCGGGAGTCTTCGACAGCAACAAATGCATGCTGAAGATCTTCCGGAATTTCATCGATTGTCACATAAACGCGGTTGGAACCGGCCTGCTTGAAATCTTCGATGATCGTTGCATTGTCATCCGCATAGGCAACAGAAGTATATCCCTCTGGTTTGATGCTGGAAGGAGTAATCTCCGGTGCATTATCAATGATTCGTTTTACCAGAAGCCCGGCACCTGCTGCGCCTGCGATACATACAACGGCAATACAGAGTAAAAAACCTTTAAATAGGCGCACACCTATTTTTTTCTTTCGCATATTTGCTTTGGAAGTAATATTTTTTTGCTTTTTAGAAGCGCTTCTTTTTCCATAATTCATGAACATTGCCTCCTTCATATTGATTTATTATAGCAAATATACCAATCTAAATAAAGCGAAAAATAAAAACTTCCTTATTACCTATGAGAAAATTAAGAAAAACTTCCGAATTCTTGTCGAATCGTGTTGATTTGTAATATTTTTGTAATTGTCTTGCATCTGGTAATCAGGATTTGTATACTTGTCATAGGAATTATAATTTGCAGATGAAGGAAAAGAATAAGGATGCTTAAGAAATATAGGACAGTGTTTGAAGGAAGCGAAGGCGAAATTACGGAAAAAAAGTCCAGATTTATTGCTACGGTTTTGCCGGTGCACAGTGAGGAAGAGGCGATTGGTTTTATCGAGCAGATGAGAAAGAAATACTGGAATGCAACGCATAACTGTTTTGCTTATGTGATCGGAGAACATTTCGAGATCCAACGGTGCAGTGATGATGGAGAACCTGGCGGAACAGCAGGGAAACCGATGCTGGATGTCCTGATGGGAGAAGAGCTTCATGATACGGCAGTCGTGGTGACACGGTATTTCGGTGGGACCCTTTTGGGAACCGGAGGTTTGGTGAGGGCTTATCAGGCCGCAACGAAAGCCGGTCTGTTGGCGAGCACTGTGATTACAAAATACCTTGGGAAAGAATATGTGATCGGGACAGATTATACGGGACTTGGAAAGATCCAGTACATTCTGGCACAACGTAAACTTTTTGTGCGAGATACGGAATATACGGACAGTGTTAAGATTCATGTTCTGATTCCGGAGGTGGAGGAACGGGAAGTGTTGGCTGAGATTACGGAAGGAACAAACGGACAGGCGAAGCTGGAATCCGGTGATATGTGTTATTTCGCGGATATTGACGGGAAGATTGAGATATTTCCGATTGGATAAAAAAGAGATTGAATAACGCTGCTTTGAAGTAAAATGCTGGTCACATAAGTGACCAGCATTCTTTATACTATATTCGATTATGTTTATTGAAATTCAGGTTCAATCAGTCCGTAAGTACCATTCTTTCTCTTATATACAACATTGACTTCATCAGTCTCTGCGTTGCTGAACACGTAGAAGTTGTGTCCGAGAAGTTCCATCTGGATGCAGGCATCTTCCGGGAACATCGGTTTGATTCCGAAGCGCTTTGTGCGGACGATCTGGATTTCTTCCGGATTCGGTTCGGCATTGGTCTCTTCATCGATGAATTCCTGGCGGAAGTCATGTCCACCCTGATGTTTGGCAATGAGTTTCGTTTTATACTTTCGAAGCTGGCGCTCGATAATCTCTTCTACTAAATCGATGGATACGTACATATCACTGCTTACCTGTTCAGAGCGGATAATGTTGCCCTTGACAGGGATTGTGACCTCGATTTTCTGACGTTCCTTTTCGACACTTAAGGTTACGATGATTTCTGTTTCAGGAGTAAAATACCTTTCAAGCTTCCCAAGCTTCTGTTCTACGGCCTGTCTGAGACCTGGTGTGATTTCGATGTTTCTTCCGCTAATGATAAATTTCATACAGCTCAACTCCTTTTGTTTGTATTTCCTATGCAGGGTGCCGGACGCACCTCATAAGAGCATTCCATAGAATAGAATCACTGTTCTATGAATCTATAAATATTATACTCTATTTCACTATGGACATGCAATGAAAAAAGAATAAATTTTGGCTTAATGAATGGAGCGGATTACTTCGACCCGGGATATATCGCCGTTATGCATCTTTGCCACACGGAGCCCAAAATTATCGAAATAGGTACATGCACCGACTCCAATCTCGGTCTGTTCTTCCTCAAATCGCTTATGGAGTACATCCCGAAGTGTCTGATTGTCCTCACATGGAATATGTACATGGATGATGGAGTTTACATGCTTTGCCTTTGAGGTAGCCCGGAAGATCACTCGCTCGGATTCATCGAATTCCACAAACAGGAATTTACGTGTTGCAAAGAGAATCGCGATGGAAATCACGCCGATCAGGGTGGCAACCGGATTAGAGTGTTCTACGATGATTTGTCGTGCAATGGCAAAAAGCAGAACTTCAAATACGGTTGAAGGTGTCTGCTGATAGAGCATTCGTATCATTTCGACACCAATGATCAGGCTCAGACAGTTTTCCAGAAGATCACTGTAGTTCGGATACATGTCAAAATTCGGGATATTTTTCAATGACATCGCGAGCTTTACAGCAACAAGTATAATGCTGACTGTAAGCACGACCGAGATGAAAATCTCCAGAAATGAAGACATTTTCCTTAAAATTGCGGTAGCATACTTTTTCATACATTTCCCCCTTATGAAATAAATTGATTGATAATTTCATTCTATCGAATAAACAAAGAACTGTAAAGGAGAATTTACTGGAAACTAGTCCGGTTCTTACTCTTTTACAGTTCTTTTATTTCTTTTATAAATATTTCATTTTTCGACTGAATATCCAGGGATATACGAAAATCACCCAGAAAATGATAATGCCATACTGAATCATTTCGCCAATCAGAGTGCTCCCAAGAAGGATTTTCAGCACCAGCTTCAAAACGACTGTCAGTGCAAGCCCGACCACATAGCGGAGCAGAAGTACGTTCCGGGAAGGGTTATTTGCCTTCGGGGAGAAGCGGAGCGTTTTATTTTCCAGATACCAGCCTGCGGCAAAGCCGAGTGCGGCGCCGGATGCTTTGAAACAATCGGTCACGTAACGATACTCGATCGTTTGGTTTCTATAAAGGTACGCGGACTGGATGCAGACCAGTGCGGCTGCCAATATAATGATCAGGGTGATGATACCGGTCCATTTCGAATTGGAAGTGAAGCGTTCCAGGTATTTCCGCGTAAACCAGGCAAAGAAGAGTGATATCACCATAGCAGTGATCACGTCCTTCGGCGTATGGCATCCCAGGTACATCCGTGAGAATCCGATCAGAAGAAATGTAAGCACGAAAATACATTTCCAGTACCATTTTTCGGCGTTGATGGCAAGTGTCGCAAAGAGGCTTGTTCCGCTCTGTGTGTGCCCGCTGGGAAAGGAGTACCCTGTGGCAGCCGGGATGGAACTTTCCACAGCTTTAAATTCCGGATCCAGTACCCAAGGACGCGGGATCCGGAACGTAATCTTCAGGCTTTGCACAAGAAGTCCTGCGCATAAATAGTTGAATCCGATCTGAACGGCCAGCTTCTTGTCGATACACCAGTACAGTGCACAGATGACAGCGATGATGACCAGCTCCTGCGCGAGAAACGTGATGAGCTGGAAAATCGTGTCAAGAAGCGGGGTACGTATTCTGGAAAGTGTCCATAAAAAACTCATTAGCTGATTCCTCGTTTACGCATTTTAGGATCCAGGATCTTTTTGCGGATACGTAAGGATTTCGGAGTTACTTCCAGCAATTCGTCGGTATCGATGAAATCGAGGGCTTCTTCAAGACTCAGGACCTTAGGTGGTGTAAGTTTCAGTGCTTCGTCGGCGCTGGAAGAACGAGTATTTGTCAGATGCTTGGTCTTGCAGACGTTCAGCTCGATATCGTCAGTTTTGGCATTCTGACCGACAACCATACCGGCGTATACCTTTTCGCCCGGTCCGATAAACAGGGTACCGCGATCCTGTGCATTGAAAAGACCATATGCAACGGCTTCTCCTGTTTCAAATGCAATCAGAGAACCCTGATTTCTGTACTGGATGTCACCTTTATATGGGGCATAGCCGTCGAAGGCAGTATTCATGATTCCGTTTCCTTTGGTGTCGGTCAGAAAATCGCCGCGGTATCCGATGAGGCCGCGGGCAGGAATGGAGAATTCCATTCGGGTGTAACCGCCGTTGGACATACCCATATTGCGGAGTTCCCCCTTTCTCTGACTAAGCTTGTCGATAACGACTCCAGTGAACTCGTCCGGAACATCAATGTAAGCAAGCTCCATCGGTTCCAGCTTCTTGCCGTTTTCATCGGTCTTATATAATACTTCTGCCTTGCTGACTGCGAATTCATAGCCTTCACGGCGCATATTTTCGATGAGAACAGAAAGGTGAAGTTCACCTCTTCCGGAAACTTTGAAGCTGTCGGTATTCTCGGTCTCTTCCACACGCAGACTGACATCGGTATTCAGTTCCCGGAATAAACGTTCGCGAATGTGGCGGGAAGTCACAAATTTTCCTTCCTGACCGGCAAATGGACTGTCGTTTACGATGAACTGCATGGCGATGGTAGGTTCGGAGATTTTCTGGAATTCGATTGGCCTTGGCTGGTCGACAGAACAGATCGTATCACCGATGGAAATGTCTGCAATACCGGAAATTGCCACGATTGAGCCGATAGTCGCTTTTTTAACTTCTACTTTATTCAGTCCGTCAAACTCGTAGAGTTTGCTGATCTTCACTTTCTTCTGCTTGTCTGGGTCGTGATGGTTGACAACGATCACGTCCTGATTCACGGCGATGGTACCGTTGTCTACTTTGCCGACACCGATTCTTCCGACGTACTCGTTGTAATCGATGGTACTGATCAGTACCTGTGTGCCGGCATCCGGATCGCCCTCCGGTGCAGGAATATAATCCAGGATCGTCTCAAAAAGAGGAGTCATATCCTTCGGTTCATCATCCTCATTGTAGGTGGCATATCCGTCTCTTGCGGATGCATAGATGAACGGACAGTCAAGCTGATCATCGGAAGCACCCAGATCAATCAGCAGTTCCAGTACTTCATCGATGACGCCATCCGGCCGTGCTTCGGGACGGTCAATCTTATTGATACAGACGATGACCGGAAGCTTCAGTGCCAGTGCTTTTTTCAGAACGAACTTGGTCTGAGGCATTGCTCCTTCAAATGCGTCAACAACAAGAATGACACCGTTGACCATTTTGAGAACTCGTTCCACTTCACCGCCGAAATCGGCATGGCCGGGTGTATCAATGATATTGATCTTTGTATTTTTATAGAAAACGGCTGTGTTTTTGGAAAGAATTGTGATGCCGCGCTCACGTTCGATATCGTTGGAGTCCATGACACGTTCGGCTACTTCCTGATTTGCACGGAATACACCGCTCTGTTTCAAAAGTTCATCCACCAGTGTTGTTTTACCGTGGTCAACATGGGCGATGATTGCAATATTTCTAATGTCTTCACGCTTTGTATTCATGTTCTTTTACCCTTCTTCTTACCTATATAATGTTGTAACTTGTTTAGTTTATCACATTTCTGAAATTTTACAAGTACTATCAAAAATTTTCAATTTTTAGTTCTAAAACAAATGGGTGATTCATAGATATATAAATGTGTCCGGTGAAATGTGTGCGGTAAAATGCCAGCTATACCGGGAAAAAATGCTGCGGAAGTACGCCAACGAAAAGGAAGGAGATTTACGACGCTATGTCAGATAAGATTATTGAAAACAACCAGGTAACAATTATGGGGCAGGTTGCATCCGAATTTGAGTTCAGTCACGAGGTGTTTGGTGAAGGATTCTACATCGTGGAGGTATTGGTGAAAAGGCTCAGCAATTCCTGCGACCGTATTCCTCTGATGGTCTCAGAACGGCTGATCGATGTGACGCAGGACTATACAGGAGAATTTATTATGGCATCCGGTCAGTTCCGGTCCTACAACCGGCATGAGGAGCAGAAAAACCGTCTGGTATTATCCGTGTTTGTGCGGGAGATTTCCTTTATGGAAGAAGAGCCTGACGGCTCGAAAACGAACAGTATTCTGTTGGATGGATATATCTGTAAAGAGCCGATTTACAGGAAGACACCGCTGGGAAGAGAAATTGCAGATCTTCTGCTTGCGGTCAATAGACCATACGGAAAATCGGATTATATACCATGTATTTGCTGGGGAAGAAATGCAAGGTATGCATCCGGATTTGAAGTGGGAGAGCATGTGCAGGTTCTTGGCAGGATCCAGAGCAGGGAATATGTGAAGAAACTGTCTGAGACGGAGACGGAGAAAAGAGTTGCCTATGAGGTGTCTGTAAGTAAGCTGGAATGTATGGAATAGATGAATGCAGAGATATTTTGCTAAATCCTTTGATTGACAGTGCTTTTAAATAATGATAAACTGTGAATAGTCAAGAAAAGTAAGTCAGGAGGAATATTATGTCTATTTTTACCGGTTCTGGTGTAGCAATCGTAACACCATTTAATGATGATGAGAGTATTAATTACGATAAATTAGATGAACTGCTGGATTTTCACTGTAATCATAGAACAGATAGTATTATTATTTGTGGGACTACAGGAGAGTCTTCTACTTTGTCGGAAGAGGAGCATATGGACTGTATCCGTTTTACGATTGAACGTGTAAAAGGACGTGTTCCGGTCATTGCAGGAACAGGGTCCAACAGTACATATACAACGGTGCAGATGTCGAGAGAAGCGGTTGAAGACGGGGCGGACGGATTACTTCTGGTAACTCCGTATTATAATAAATGTACACAGGCAGGTCTGGTTGCACATTACACTCAGGTGGCAAAGGAGGCGAAAGCGCCGATCATTCTTTACAGTGTTGCAAGCCGTACCGGTGTAAATATCGCACCGGAGACTGCTGCAGAGCTTTACAAAACCGTTGATAACATTGTGGGAATCAAAGAAGCTTCGGGAAATATTTCGCAGATTGCGAAAGTTATGAATCTGACGGACGGTAAGATTGATCTGTATTCAGGAAATGATGACCAGATCGTTCCGATCCTTTCTCTCGGAGGAAAAGGTGTGATTTCTGTACTTGCCAATATTGCGCCGGACTATACACATGATATCTGTGAGAATTTCTTTAAAGGCAATGTGGCAGAAAGTTGCCGGATGCAGCTTGCTGCACTTCCACTGATCGAGAAGCTGTTTTGTGAAGTCAATCCGATTCCGGTAAAAAAGGCATTGAATCTGATGGGGCTGGAAGTGGGACCGCTTCGTATGCCACTCACGGAGATGACAGAAGCAAATACTGCAAAATTAGCTGAACAGATGAAGAAATTTGGAATTTCTGTACTTTAATTGGAAGTCAGTAATGGTAAAAATGGGATTGATAGGACAGGGCTTTGCTGCCGGAAGGTGGCACTGCCCTTTTGTTAAATAAAGATAATTGTGAAAAAAATTACGATGTTTATGAAAGAACCAAAGGAGGAATGGATTGATGGTAAGGGCAATTATGCATGGATGCAACGGAAAAATGGGACAGGTCATTACAGGACTTGTCAGGGATGATGAGCAGATTGAAATCGTAGCAGGAGTGGATGCGTATTTAGGAATTGAAAATACATACCCGACATTTAAGACTCTTGCAGAATGCGATGTGGAGGCGGATGTAGTCATCGATTTTTCCAATGCATCGGCTGTGAACGCACTTCTCGACGAGTGTGTTGCAAGAAAACTTCCGGTTGTACTCTGTACGACAGGGCTTTCCGAGGAACAGCTCGCAAAAGTAGACAAGGCATCGGAGTCAACAGCAGTGCTTCGGTCAGCGAACATGTCGCTGGGAATCAATTTGTTGATGAAATTATTGAAGGAAGCAGCGAAAGTCCTCTCACCGGCAGGGTTTGATATCGAACTGGTGGAAAAGCATCATAATCAGAAGGTGGACGCACCGAGCGGAACCGCGATTGCACTTGCGGATTCGATCAATGAAGCACTGGATGAAAAGTATACCTATAATTATGACAGAAGCAAGGAACGCAAAAAACGTGAAAAGAATGAGATCGGAATCGTGGCTGTGCGTGGCGGAACGATTGTGGGACAGCATGATGTCATCTTTGCGGGGGCGGATGAGGTCATTGAGTTCCAGCATACGGCTTACTCCAAAGCTGTTTTTGGGAAGGGCGCAGTGGAAGCTGCAAAGTTCCTTGCAGGGAAGCCGGCAGGTCATTATGATATGAGTGATGTGATTCAGTTTTAGAAAAAGAATATCAGGGAGAATATGAAAATGAGTGGATTAAAAGAAAAATATCTGGAACGTCTGGCGGAATTATTTCCTACCATTGCAGCTGCCTCAACCGAAATCATCAATCTTCAGGCGATTCTGAATCTTCCAAAGGGGACGGAGCATTTTATAACGGATGTGCATGGTGAATATGAGGCGTTCAATCATGTCCTCAAAAACGGATCGGGTTCTGTAAAGCGGAAGATCGATGATGTGTTTGCAAACACGATGAGTGCGAGAGATAAGCAGACACTGGCAACACTGATCTACTATCCACGGGAGAAGATGGAAAAGATCCGTGAGACAGAACCGAATATGGATGACTGGTATAAGATTACGCTCTACCGTTTGATCGAGATCAGTAAGAGAGCGGCAAGCAAGTATACCCGCTCCAAAGTGAGAAAGGCGCTTCCGAAGGATTTCTCTTATGTAATTGAAGAATTGATTACAGAAAAGCAGGGACTGGCAGATAAGGAATCTTATTATGCGTCCATTATCAGTACCATTATCCGCATCGGAAGAGCAGAGGAGTTTATTGTAGCACTTTGTGAACTGATTCAGAGGCTTGTTGTGGATCATCTTCATATTGTCGGTGATATTTACGACAGAGGTCCGGGACCGCATCTGATTATGGACAAGCTGATGGAACATCATTCGGTAGATATCCAGTGGGGGAATCATGACGTCCTCTGGATGGGAGCGGCAGCTGGGCAGAAATGCTGTATTGCAAATGTAATCCGAATCTGTGCAAGATACGGTAATCTGGATATCCTGGAAGATGGATATGGAATCAATTTACTTCCGCTTGCGACTTTTGCGTGGAAAAAATATGCGAAAGATCCGTGTGAGTGTTTTAAATTGAAAGGAAGCGGTGCCGACGGCGCTCAGGAAATGGAATTGAATATGAAGCTTCATAAAGCGATTTCAATTATTCAGTTCAAGATTGAAGGACAGATGTCTAAAGTATATCCGGAATTTGGATTTGAAAAACGGAATTTCCTGCATAAGATCAATTATGAAAAGGGAACGATTGTAATTGAAGATAAGGAATACACCATGCTGGATGATTATTTCCCGACGATCGATCCGGCTGACCCGTATGCGTTGTCGCCGGAAGAGGAGGAAATCATGGAACGTCTTGTTTCAGCTTTCCAGAACTGTGAGAAACTCCAGCGGCATATGCGATTTCTTCTTAGCAAAGGATCGTTGTACAAGATCTACAATTCAAATCTTCTGTATCATGGATGTGTGCCGCTTACAGAAGACGGAAATCTGAAAGAAGTAACGATTTATGGCAAGACCTATAAAGGAAAAGCGTTGTATGATTTTATGGATTCCTATGTGAGAAAAGGATTTTTTGCAATTGATCCGAAGGAACGTGCAAAAGGGCGGGATCTGATGTGGTATATCTGGCAGGGTGAGAATTCACCTTTGTTTGCAAAAGATAAGATGGCTACATTTGAACGGTATTTTCTGAATGAAGTAGAACTGCACAAGGAACATAAAAATCCGTATTATACATTCCTGGAAAATGAAGAAGTGATGGATCGTGTTCTCATGGAATTCGGTATGGATACAAAGAAATCGAGAATCATCAACGGTCACGTACCTGTGAAGACAAAGAATGGAGAAAATCCGGTGAAATGCGGAGGTAAGGTGATGGTTATCGACGGAGGATTTTCCAAGGCTTACCAGAAAGAGACCGGAATTGCAGGATATACGCTTATCTACAATTCTTATGGACTGATCCTTGCGGCACATGAGCCGTTTGAATCAACCGAGGCAGCTATTGAGAAGGAGCGTGATATTCATTCGGACAGTGTGATCATCAATCGTGTTGTTTCCAGAAAGACGGTCGGAGATACGGATGTGGGAAATAGTATCCGTGAGCGGATCGCCGATCTGGAGGAACTGCTTAAGGCATACCGCAGCGGTAAGATCATCGAAAAAATTTAAAATTATTTTTCATACATATTTTTTTCGCTTCTGTAAATAGTAGTAGTAACCTGAATTTTACATTTACAGAAAGGAAGAATTGAATATGAAGCTTTTTAAGAAAATACTACTGATTGGAATCTGCATATTTGCTATGGGATCTGTCACGGCCTGTGGAAACAACAATGCGACCGATGGAACCAACAATGAATTTGGCGATACGAATGGAAATGGAACCACAAACGGCAGTACTGACGGAACTGGAACGGGAAACGGGACGAATGTGAACGACGCGACCAGTGGAAACGCAGATAATCGTGACGGAAATAATCTTGTGAACGATGCGGCGGATGCGGTGGACGATGTGACAGACGGCGTAGCGAATGGTGTAAATGATGTGTTGGGAAACGATGGAAATAACAATACAACGAATAACACAACGAACAATACCAATAATACCAGCCGCAGCCAGTCGGACAATTCAGGAAAATAATAAGAGATGTCAGGAGAAAAGATTGTGCGAAAGTGCAGTCTTTTTTCCGTTTGGGAGTGGGAAAATTTTGATAAAGCAGGATAAATAACAGATGGATGCTTGCAAGTTCAGAAGGGAAATGGTATATTCGCATAAGAACAATGTGCGGGTACAGCGTACAAGTGTACATATGACAGATGGGAAAGGAGCATAGAAACGATGAAGTTTCGGCCATGCATTGATATACATAACGGAGAAGTGAAACAGATCGTGGGAGGTAGTCTGAGGGACGAAGGAGATCAGGCGAAAACGAATTTTGTCTCACATTATGAGGCGGATCATTATGCAAGAATGTACCGGCGAGACGGATTAGAGGGAGGACATATTATTCTTCTGAATCCGCCGTCGTCGGAATATTATGAGAGGACCCGACAGCAGGCGATGAAAGCACTCGAGGCATATCCGGGCGGCCTTCAGATAGGAGGAGGCATCACTGCCGAGAATGCCCGGGAATATCTGGAGGCCGGTGCGAGCCATGTAATCGTAACGTCCTATGTGTTCCGTGATGGAGAAATCCGAAGGGATAATCTGAAAAAACTTGTGGATACAGTCGGAAAAGAGCAGGTGGTTCTGGATTTGAGCTGCCGGAAGAAAGAGGATGGATATTATATTGTGACGAACCGCTGGCAGAATTTTACAAATGTGAAGTTGTCCTGGGAAGTGCTGGATGAGCTTTCAGATTCTTGTGCAGAATTTCTTGTTCACGGTGTGGATGTGGAAGGAAAGGCTTCCGGTGTGGCGAAAGAGCTGGTCCGTCTTCTGGCAGAGTGGGACGGATGTCCTGTGACTTATGCGGGAGGAATCGGAAGCAGAGAGGATCTGGAGGAATTCCGATCTCTTAGCGGCGGAAAACTGGATTTCACGATCGGAAGTGCGTTGGATCTATTCGGTGGAAGTATCCCTTATGCGGATATGATAAGGTGTGAACTTTGAGAAAAGAGTTTGTGAACAGTTTATAAATAGATTGAAGTATAAGGAAAATAGTGATAAAATGAAAAACAGAGCTTTTTTTGTCCTTGAATCAGAAGTGAATTTAGCATAAGGAGTTATTAGAATGGGTATATTTGAAAAGATATTTGGTACACACAGTGAAAATGAATTAAAGCATATTTATCCGATTGTAGATCATATCGAAGCACTGGAACCGGAGATGCAGAAGCTGTCCGATGCAGAGCTGAAGGCGAAGACCCGCGAATTCCGGGAGAGACTGGGAAAAGGGGAGACGCTGGATGATATCCTGCCGGAGGCATTTGCCGTTGTACGTGAAGCATCTGTGAGAACATTGGGAATGCGTCATTACCGGGTGCAGCTGATTGGTGGTATTATCCTGCATCAGGGACGAATTGCCGAGATGAGAACCGGTGAAGGTAAGACCCTCGTGTCTACACTTCCGGCATACCTGAATGCGCTGACCGGAGAAGGGGTTCATATTGTCACGGTCAACGATTATCTGGCGAAGCGTGATGCCGAGTGGATGGGAAAAGTACATGAATTCCTGGGACTTACTGTCGGCGTGGTGCTGAATTCCATGGACAATAATGAAAGACGTGCAGCTTATAACTGTGATATTACTTATGTGACGAACAACGAACTGGGCTTTGATTATCTGAGAGATAATATGGTGATCTATAAAGAACAGCTCGTACAGCGTGGCATGAAATTTGCCATTATTGATGAGGTGGACTCGGTTCTGATCGATGAGGCAAGAACACCTCTGATCATTTCCGGTCAAAGCGGAAAGTCAACCCGGTTATACGAGGCGTGTGATACACTTGCCCGTCAGCTTCAGAAAGGTGAAGCGAGCGGTGAATTTTCCAAGATGAATGCCATCCTTGGTGAGGACATTGAAGAGACCGGTGATTTCATTGTGAATGAGAAAGAACGGAACGTCAACCTGACCGAAGAAGGTGTGAAGAAGGTTGAGAAGTTCTTCCATATTGAGAACCTTGCGGATCCGGAAAATCTGGAGATCCAGCACAACATTATTCTGGCACTTCGTGCACATTACATGATGTTCCGGGATCAGGATTATGTGGTAAAAGATAATGAAGTGTTGATCGTAGATGAGTTTACCGGACGTATTATGCCGGGACGCCGTTACTCAGACGGACTTCATCAGGCGATCGAAGCAAAAGAACATGTGAAAGTCAGAAGAGAGAGCAAGACACTGGCTACGATCACATTCCAGAATCTGTTTAATAAATATGAGAAGAAAAGTGGTATGACCGGTACCGCTCTTACAGAGGAAAAGGAATTCCGTGACATCTACGGACTGGATGTCATTGAAATCCCGACCAACCTCCCGGTTCAGAGAATTGATATGGAGGATGTGGTATACAAGACAAAGAGAGAAAAATTCAATGCAGTTATTGATGCGATCTGTGAGGCACATGCCAAAGGCCAGCCGGTTCTGGTGGGTACGATTACCATTGAAACATCCGAACTCCTCAGCAAGATGCTTTCTAAACGAGGTGTAAAGCATAATGTATTGAACGCAAAATTCCATGAAATGGAAGCAGAAATCGTTGCGCAGGCCGGACAACACGGAGCAGTAACGATCGCAACCAATATGGCCGGTCGTGGTACCGATATCAAGTTGGACGATGAAGCAAGAAAGGCGGGCGGGCTTAAGATCATCGGTACAGAGCGTCACGAGTCACGCCGTATTGATAATCAGTTGCGTGGGCGTGCCGGACGTCAGGGAGATCCGGGTGAATCCAGATTCTACATTTCGCTTGAAGATGATCTGATGCGTCTGTTCGGTTCTGAAAAGCTGATGGGCGTCTTCACCACGCTTGGTGTAGAAGAGGGTGAGCAGATTGAACATAAGATGCTTTCCAGTGCGATTGAAAAAGCACAGAAGAAGATTGAAAATAACAACTTCGGTATTCGTAAGAACCTGCTTGAATATGACCAGGTTATGAATGAACAGAGGGAGATCATTTACGAAGAAAGACGCCGCGTTCTGGATGGAGAGAATATGCGCGATTCTATTTTCAATATGATCACCGATTTTGTTGAAAATACAGTAGATGCGAATATTTCCCCGGATCAGGATTATGAGGACTGGGATATCGGCACACTGAACAGAGAACTTCAGGATGTGATCCCGATGATCCAGACAGTTACAGAAGAAGACGTGAAGGGCAAAGAAATGAAGCAGCTTAAGCATCTTCTGAAAGAACGTGCAGCCAAGGCATACGAAGCGAAAGAAGCGGAATTCCCGGAAGCAGAACATCTTCGTGAAGTGGAGAGGGTATTCCTGCTCAGAGTCATTGATGCAAAATGGATGGATCATATTGATGATATGGATCAGCTTCGTCAGGGAATCGGTCTTCAGGCTTATGGACAGAGAGATCCACTGGTTGAATATAAGATGCTTGGATATGATATGTTTGGCGAGATGACAAGAGCGATCACAACAGATACGGTACGTCTGCTCTGCCATGTTAAGGTAGAACAGAAAGTCGAGAGAGAACAGGTTGCGAAAGTGACCGGAACGAATAAGGATGATTCTGTTGCAAAAGGGCCGAAGGTTCGGACAGAGAAGAAGATTTATCCGAATGATCCGTGCCCGTGTGGAAGCGGTAAGAAATATAAACAGTGCTGTGGAAGAAAATAGAAGACGTGGCATGAACATATAGAATAGAGGTGAAATTGTGGTTGAATTAGACGGATTTAAAACCGTATTAAATGCGTATGAGGAACCGCTGAAGGAAATGAGGGATTCACTTTGACCTGCCTGGAAAGAAGCAGAGGGTCGAAGAACTGGAACGAAAGATAGAAGAACCGGGGTTCTGGGATCATGCAGAAGAGTCTCAGAAGGTTATGAAAGAATTGAAATCACTCCAGGAATTTGTCAAAGAAGCAGAAGCGATGTCGGCATCTTATGATGACATTGTCATGCTGATGGAAATGGCAGACGAAGAGGAGGATGCCGAGATGATTCCTGTGATCCGGAAAGATCTGGAAGCGTTTGAAAAAGGATTTGAAGCATTTCGGATCCGGACGCTGCTGTCCGGAGAATATGACCGCTGCAATGCGATCGTGACACTGCATGCGGGAGCCGGCGGAACAGACAGCTGTGACTGGGCAAATATGATGTACAGAATGTATACCCGATATGCTCAGGACAAGGGGTTCAGCATCACGGTATTGGATTATCAGGACGGTGATATTACCGGATTAAAGGGTATTACGTTTGAGGTGAATGGCGAAAATGCTTATGGGTATTTTCAATCGGAGAAAGGGGTACACCGTCTGGTGAGAATTTCTCCTTTCAATTCTGCGGGCAAAAGACAGACTTCTTTTGCATCCTGCGATGTGATACCGGATATTGAAGATGATATAGATATTGAGATCAATGATGATGATTTAAAGATCGATACCTACCGTTCGAGCGGTGCGGGTGGACAGCATATCAATAAGACATCATCGGCTGTGAGAATCACACATCTTCCGACAGGAATCGTGGTTCAGTGTCAGAATGAGAGATCACAGCTTTTCAATAAGGACAAAGCCATGCAGATGTTAAAGGCAAAACTGTATCTGTTGAAAAAGCAGGAGCAGGAAGAGAAAATGTCTGACATCCGGGGAGAAGTAAGAGACATTAATTTCGGAAGTCAGATACGGTCATATATTATGCAGCCGTACACACTTGTGAAAGATCACAGGACCGGAGAAGAAAACGGAAATGTAAATGCAGTCCTTGACGGAGAACTTGATCCGTTTATCAATGCATATCTGAAGCAAAGGAGCAATCATGGATAAGACAAAATACTTTGTGGTGAAGAAAAAAGCAATTCCGGAAGTCCTTCTGAAAGTGGTGGAGACCAAACGACTTCTCGCCACGAATCGGGGAATGACCATTCAGGAGGCCACCGATGAGATCGGAATCAGCAGGAGCTCATTTTATAAGTACAAAGATGATATTTTCCCCTTTCATGAGAATGAAAAGGGCCAGACGGTCACGATGGTCATCCAGCTTGATGATACACCGGGGGTAATGGCGGAACTGCTTCAGAAGGTGGCAGAGTATAAAGCGAATATCCTGACGATTCATCAGAGTATTCCGATCAACGGGGTGGCGACAATTACGCTCAGCGTGGAGGTGCTGGCCGGTACCGGTAATATGTCAGACATGGTGGATGAGCTGGAACAGCACGAAGGCGTGCATTATTTGAAAATTGTTGGCAGGGAGTAGAGTGGATATGAAAATAGCAGTATTAGGTTATGGTACTGTCGGCTCAGGCGTTGTGGAAGTCCTGGAAGTGAACCGGGATCTGATCACCAGGAGAGCAGGCAGAGAGATCGATGTGAAATATGTCCTGGATCTCAGGGATTTCCCGGGACAGAAGATTCAGGAAAAAATCATACATGATTACAATGTAATCCTGAATGATCCGGAAATTGAGATTGTTGTGGAAGTGATGGGAGGAGTGGAACCTGCCAATACATTTGTAAGCAAGGCTCTTCAGGCCCAAAAGAGTGTCGTTACTTCAAACAAAGCTTTAGTGGCAAAGCATGGAGCGGAGCTTCTCGCCACAGCGCGTAAGAATCATGTTAATTTCCTTTTTGAGGCAAGTGTAGGAGGCGGTATTCCGATCCTAAGAGCGCTCGGATCCTCACTTACAGCTGATGAGATTGAAGAAATTGCAGGAATCTTAAATGGTACGACTAACTATATGATGACTAAGATGTTCTACGAGGGAGCCGATTATGAAACTGTTCTTAAAGAAGCTCAGGCGAATGGATATGCAGAGGCAGATCCAACCGCTGATGTAGAAGGGTACGATGCATGCCGTAAGATTGCGATCCTGTCTTCCATTATTTCCGGGAAACAGGTTGATTTTGAAGAGATTTACACAGAAGGAATCAGCAAGATTACAGTGGAAGATATGCTGTATGCAAAGGCAATGAAAATGACGATCAAGCTGATTGCGGAATGCAAGAGAGAAGGAGACCGTTTGTCGGCATGTGTGGCACCGGTGATGCTTCCGGCAGAGCATCCGCTTTACAGTGTGAATGATGTGTTTAATGCTGTATTTGTAAAAGGTAATATGCTTGGAGATGCGATGTTCTACGGTAGCGGCGCAGGAAAGCTCCCAACAGCAAGTGCAGTAGTTGCGGATGTGATTGCGGCTGCTTTGAACCAGGATAAGGATGTGATGAACTTCTGGACCGGAGAGAAGCTTGAGCTTGAAGACCACAGGGATACATCCAGAAGATTTCTTGTAAGAATGGCAGGAAATAAAGAGGAGCTTCAGAATCGAATCCTGGCAGATTTCGGTGATGTAACTTTTGTACAGCCGGAAGGCCTGACAGGTGAGTTTGGAGTTGTGACACCGGTTATGACAGAAGGATGCTATGAGAGGAAAGCAGATTCTTATGAAGAAATTCTGCATATGATACGAGTAGGAGAATAAGACAACTTTGGAGAGGTGGGCTAGATATGAAATACGTGATTGTATTAGGTGATGGTATGGCGGGTGAACCGCTGGAAGAACTGCAGCAGAAAACGACGCTGGAAGCTGCGAGAACGCCGAGAATGGACGCGCTTGCGCCGAAGTCCGAGCAGGGGATTGCGAGAATGGTTCCGGTTGGAATGGCACCCGGAAGCGATACGGCGAATCTTGCAGTGGCGGGATATGACCCGAGGAAATATTACACAGGCAGATCGCCGCTGGAAGCACTCAGCATTGGCGTGGACATGGAGCCGGATGATGTGGCGTTCCGCTGTAATCTTGTAACACTTTCCGAGGAGGATACCGAATACGAGAATCGTACCATTCTGGATCACAGCTCCGATGAGATCAGTACGGCCGATGCGGCCATCCTTCTGGAGGCTGTAAAGGAAGGGCTGAAAAAAGAAGGGTTTGAATTCTATGTCGGAACCAGCTATCGTCATCTGCTGATCTGGAAGCAGGGCAGAGTTGTGGAACTCACTCCGCCACATGATGTGTTGACCAGAAAGATCGGCGAGTATCTTCCGAAAGAAGAGATCCTCCGTGAAATGATGAAGAAAAGTTATGACATTCTGGAAAACCATCCGTTGAATGTGGAACGCAGAAAGAGAGGGCTAAACCCGGCCAACTCTGCCTGGTTCTGGGGAGCAGGAACACGTCCGGCGCTGACTTCTTTCGAAGGAAAGACCGGTAAAAAAGGCGTGATGATCTCTGCGGTGGATCTGTTGAAAGGAATTGCCGTGGGTGCCGGTATGGACCGTGTCATCGTAGAAGGTGCGAACGGCGGTCTGAACACGAATTATGTGGGTAAAGCGCAGGCAGCGGTGAAGGCACTTACAGAAGATGGATATGATTTCGCTTATGTTCATGTGGAAGCCCCGGATGAAATGGGACACCAGGGCAGCATGGAGAAAAAGATCCAGTCCATTGAAAATCTGGATCAGAACGTCATTGATGTAATCGTAAGAGGGCTTGAAAAAGCCGGAGAAGATTTCCGTCTGTTGATTCTCCCGGATCATCCGACACCGATCCGAGTTCGGACACACACAGGAGATCCGGTTCCGTATTTGCTATATGACAGCACGAAAGAAGTAAACGGATTGGATACATATAATGAGAAGAATGCCAGGGTAAGTGGAATCGTATGGGAAGAAGGTTTCCGGCTGATCGATCACTTGCTGGGAGAGTAGGAGGAAATTATGCTGGTAGTAAAGAAATTTGGTGGCAGCTCAGTCGCTGATAAAGAGCGTATTTTTAATGTTGCCAGACGCTGCGCAGAAGAGTATCAGATGGGTAATGATGTCATTGTGGTACTTTCTGCAATGGGAGATACGACGGATGAACTTTTGGAGAAGGCAGCCGAGATCAACCCGTACCCGTCAAAACGAGAGCTGGATATGCTTCTCACTACAGGGGAGCAGGTATCGGTATCATTGATGGCAATGGCGCTGCAGTTCCTGCAGGTTCCGGCTATTTCACTGAATGCATTTCAGGTGCAGATGCATACCACTTCAAGAAACGGTAATGCAAGATTTAAACGAATCGACACGGATCGCATCCGCCACGAACTGGAGAACCGGAAGGTCGTGATCGTGACCGGATTCCAGGGTGTGAATAAATACGATGACTATACCACGCTCGGAAGAGGAGGATCCGACACAACGGCCGTTGCCCTGGCGGCAGCGATGCATGCGGATAAATGTGAGATTTATACAGATGTTGACGGTGTCTATACAGCGGATCCGAGAGTGGTTCCAAATGCCAGAAAGATTGAAGAGATTACATACGATGAGATGCTGGAGCTTGCTACTTCAGGAGCTAAGGTCCTGCATAACCGTTCGGTGGAGATGGCGAAAAAATACGGTGTAGAACTGGTAGTACGGTCCAGCCTGAATACAGAAGAGGGAACCGTGGTCAAGGAGGTAGTGAAAGTGGAAAAAATGTTAATTACCGGCGTTGCGGCGGATAAAAATACAGCACGCGTTTCAGTGATCGGAATTGAAGACAAACCTGGAACTGCATTTAAAATTTTTAATTTACTGGCTAGACATAATATCAATGTCGATATTATTCTGCAGTCTGTAGGACGGGAAGGAACGAAGGATATTTCCTTTACGGTTTCACAGGATGATCTGAAGGAGACGCTGGAAGTTCTGGAAGCGAGAAAAGAAGCCTTGACGATTCAGGAGATTACACATAATGAGAAGGTAGCAAAGATTTCAATTGTCGGTGCAGGTATGCTCAGCAATCCGGGTGTGGCAGCGACCATGTTTGAAGCACTCTGTAATTCCAATATCAATATCAACATGATCTCTACATCAGAGATCCGGATTACCGTTTTGATTGATGAAAAAGATGCGGATAAAGCGCTGATCGCCGTTCATGACGGATTTGGTCTGGAAGACTAATTTATTCCGGGGTATCACTGAATATAAGATTGAATCGTATAAAGAAAAGAATAAGAGGCTCTGAGCTTTTTGGCTCAGAGCCTCTTCTACTTATGTGCCACTTGCGAATCGAGAAAACCGAGCACCACTTTCTGACTGTTAAAAGGAAGGTCACGAAATTTCATAACCAGATTTGTTTCTGAATCAGTCAGATACAATGTATTTTTGGCTGCTATATCCATGGCAGAAACAACAGGTATTATGCCTTTTTTTATTTTGCTGCCAATATTAAAATTCACAAGCTGATCCAGACTCACCTGATAAAGTTGAGACAGATGTATCAAAGAATCCAAATCGGGAGTACGTTTATTGTTTTCGTAATTAGAGTAGGCCTGTCTCGAAATATTCAGTATTTCGCTTAGATGTGTCTGTGTCAAATGATGTGCTTTGCGAAGCGTCCGCAAATTCTTAGAAAGTTGAATGTTAGGCATTGCCAGATTTACCTCCGTTCCCCTGAAATCCCCGCTCATACTCAAAAGTATATCAGTTTTTATACTGAAAATGGTGGTAAGCAACAAAATGTAACGAAAATTGATATGTAACATTTATATTACATAATTTGCGCTTTATCTTGACTGCTTAAAAAGCTGTTATGATACTCTTTCCGGAATGTCACATCTTCGCCAAACCATGCAGGTGGTACAAAAGAATTCGCGGAAGCTTCATCCGGAAATTCTACTTCTGCAAGAATAAGAGGCGCAAGATCACCTTTAAAGACATCCAGCTCAATCGTAAGTGACTCGTCAAAAGGAATACGATAGCGCTCTTTTGAAATGAGGCGGCCGTCAGCCTTCGAAATAAGGTGTAAGTAGGACTCCCTGGTAAGTGGGAGGTTGTATTCCTCGCGGACCATGAAGCCTTTGGACTTGTAGGTCAAGATGTAATCATCCCCGTCCCTGCGGGCACGAACAACCGGATCTGTACAGAGATATCCCTGTTCCAGTGAGCGATGTGGGTAGCGCTCATAATCATCGGGAAGTTCTCTGACCAGATATTTTCTTTCGATTTCCATAACAGATCAAACTCCTTTGCTGATCGTGCGGCGGATCAGATCCCGTCACATGATGCTTAATAATAGTATAAAGAAATATGAGGAACTTTACAAGAGCAGGAATTGCTTTTTTTGAAGGCGTCTGTTAGAATCTAAGTGTTGAGTATGAATTATGAGTGTTATTTCCGGAAAGGATGGTTTAAAAGATGAGTGAAGTTTGTGTATTTCTCGCAGATGGATTTGAAGAAATTGAAGGTCTGACTGTTGTGGATGTCCTGCGCAGAGCCGGAATCAGTGTAGAGACAGTTTCTGTTATGGAAAAAAAGAAGATAACAGGTTCTCATAAAATTCTTGTGAAGGCAGACAAGAAATTTGAAAAAGCAGATTTTTCTGAGACAAAAATGTTGGTACTTCCCGGTGGTCTTACGGGCACCAGAAATCTTGGAGCGTATAAGGAACTGGCAAAACTGATCGTGCAATTTGCCCGGGAAGGAAAGTATCTTGCCGCGATCTGTGCTGCCCCGACGATTCTCGGAGGAATGGGATTGCTGAAGGGAAAGAAAGCTACATGCTATCCATCTATGGAAGATGGGCTTGTGGGGGCAGAGACGGTTGCCGAGGGCGCAGTGATCGATGGAAATGTGATTACGGGACGTGGAATGGGCGCTTCTTTGGATTTTGCATTTGCACTTGTGGAGGTACTTCGTGGGCGTGAGAAGGCGGATGAAATTGCGAAGCAGATCGTATATGAAGGAAGGAAATAGATGAAAGGCTACAAACGCAGATGTCTGGCTGTGATTATGCTGATCTGTGTACTGGCTTCGGGAATGACAGGATGCTCCCAAAATGCAGAGGATGCGTCAGCTTATGTGCAGGCTGATCTGGATCTCATTTTTCAGGGAGAGAAGGAAGGCGCAAAACAGTTCATTGAAGCTTCCGACAAGGAGCTTGAAGAAATGTATGAAAACGGTATCACGGCATTTGTGGAGAACTATTTGACCGGGACAGATGACTCGCAGCAGACACTTACGGAATCGTATGCTTATCTTGTAAAAGAGATTTTTCGTGCGATGCGTTATCAGGTTGGCGAGGGAAAGAAAAAAAACGGAAGCATATTTGAGGTCGAAGTACAGTATGAACCGGTCGATGTATTTACGACATTTATTCCGAAACTGCAGCAGGAGACAGATCGGATCGAACAGGCTGCAAAAAATGGAAAGTATGAGGGAACCGATGAGGAGATTCAGCAGGCGATGATGAGTGAATATCTGATAAATTCATATGAGCTGCTGAAGGAATCTTATATCGAAATGGATTATCTGGAAAAGGAGACTTATACATTTACCGTCACGAAAGAAGGGAGAGACTCTCTTTCCATGGATGAAGATGAGATAAATACCTTTATCGTAAGGATTTTAGCACTTGATAAACTGTAGAATACATGCTATACTATCAAAATGAGTGTAATGTAGATAAGTCTGTCCGACTTTTCACATATATATATTAGGAGGAAATGGTAATGAGTTTACAAGTTGAAAGATTAGAACACAATATGGCAAAGCTTACGATTGAAGTTTCCGCAGAAGAACTGGAAGGAGCACTTCAGAAAGCTTATCAGAAGCAGAAAGGAAAGATCAGCATTCCTGGATTCCGTAAAGGCAAAGTTCCGCGTCAGCTGGTTGAGAAAATGTACGGACCGGAGATCTTCTATGATGATGCAGCCAATGCACTGATTCCGGAAGCATATGCAAAAGCATATGATGAAAGCGGACTGGATATTGTTTCTCAGCCGAAGATCGATGTAACACAGATCGAGAAAGGCAAAGCATTTATCTTCACCGCAGAAGTAGCTGTTAAGCCGGAAGTAACGCTTGGACAGTACAAGGGAATCGAAGTAGACAGCTTCTCAACAGAAGTGTCAGCTGAAGAAGTAGAAGCGAAGCTGGCAGAAGAACAGAACAAGAATGCAAGAACCATTACAGTAGAAGGACGTCCGGTTCAGGATAAGGATGAAGTAGTTCTTGATTTTGAAGGATTTGTTGACGGTGTTGCATTTGAAGGCGGAAAAGGAGAGAACTATCCTCTGACCATCGGTTCCGGTTCTTTCATTCCGGGATTTGAAGAGCAGCTGATCGGCGTTGAACCGGAACAGGAAGTAGAAGTTAAGGTAACCTTCCCGGAAGATTACCATGCAGAAGATCTGAAGGGCAAAGATGCAGTATTCAAATGTACCGTTCATGAGATCAAAGCAAAAGAACTTCCGGAACTGGATGATGAATTTGCATCTGAAGTTTCTGAATTTGATACACTGGAAGAATACAAGGCTGACGTTGAGAAGAAGTTGAGAGAAGAAAAAGAAAGCACAGGCAAGAGAGCTCAGGAAGACCAGGCAGTGAATGCGATTATCGCAAATGCTGAGATGGACCTTCCGGAAGCAATGATCGAGACTGAAGCAAGACAGATGCTTGATAATTTCGCTCAGAGACTGCAGCAGCAGGGACTTACCTTTGAACAGTATATGCAGTTCACAGGAATGACTGTTGATAAGATGACAGAAGAGATGCGTCCGCAGGCTGAGAAGAGAATCAAGACAAGACTGGTTCTCGAAGCAATCGTAAGTGCTGAGAACATCGAAGTTTCCGATGAGAGACTGGATGAGGAAGTTGCCAAGATGGCAGAAGCTTACGGAATGGAAGTTGATAAGCTGAAAGAATACATGGGCGACAGAGAAAAAGAACAGATGAAACTGGATATGGCAGTTCAGGATGCGATTACATTCGTTGTAGAGAATGCCGTAGTAAAATAAATGAGTATTATAATGCTGGCTGCATCTTGCGACCGGCAGTGGTAATGAAGAATCAGGAGGCGTGTACATGAGTTTAGTACCTTATGTCATTGAACAGACAAGCCGTGGAGAACGTTCTTACGACATTTATTCAAGACTTTTAAAGGAAAGAATTATTTTCCTTGACACAGAAGTAAATGATGCATCCGCAAGCGTGATCGTTGCACAGATGCTTTTCCTGGAAGCGGAGGATCCGGACAAAGATATTCAGTTCTATATTAACAGCCCGGGCGGCTCTATTTCAGCCGGAATGGCCATCTATGATACAATGAATTATGTGAAATGTGATGTGTCCACAATGTGCATGGGAATGGCGGCAAGTATGGGAGCATTTCTTCTTGCAGGAGGAACCAAAGGCAAACGTTTTGCTCTTCCGAACGCCGAGATTATGATTCATCAGCCGTCAGGCGGAGCACAGGGGCAGGCAACTGAGATTGAGATTAATGCAAAGCATATTTTGCAGATTAGAGAAAGAATGAACAGGCTGATGGCAGCGAATACAGGCCAGAGCTATGAGACGATTGCAGCAGATACAGAGAGAGATAACTGGAAGACTGCAGAAGAAGCTGTGGCTTACGGACTGATTGATAAGGTTGTGACAAGCCGGTAGTGAAAGTGGGAATGTTCGCAGAACCGGGCATTCCCATTTCTAAATTTAAAAACCGGGAGAGTTTGCCCGATTAGGGGCAGGATATGAGATTTGTATGAATTGTGTGAGGTGAAAATATGGCAGGCAGATATGATGATGTCGTAAGATGTTCCTTCTGTAATAAAACACAGGCTCAGGTGCGCAAAATGATTGCCGGACCGAACGGAGTGTATATTTGTGACAGGTGTGTGGATGTCTGTGCCGAGATCATTGAGGAAGAGCTGGAGTATGACGAAGGCGAAAAATACGAAGATATCAATTTATTGAAGCCGGAAGAAATCAAAGAATTTCTTGACGACTATGTGATCGGACAGGAGGAAGCTAAAAAGGTTCTGTCTGTGTCTGTTTATAATCATTATAAAAGAATTATGGCAGAGAAGGACCTGGGCGTGGAACTGCAGAAGAGTAACATTCTTATGGTAGGTCCGACAGGATGCGGAAAGACATTTCTTGCACAGTCACTGGCAAAGATCCTGAATGTACCATTTGCCATAGCTGACGCAACGGCTCTTACTGAAGCTGGATACGTCGGCGAAGACGTAGAAAATATTCTTTTGAAAATTATCCAGGCTGCGGACGGTGATATCGAACGTGCGGAGCATGGAATCATTTATATTGATGAGATTGATAAGATTACGAGAAAATCGGAGAATCCTTCCATCACAAGGGATGTTTCCGGTGAAGGCGTTCAGCAGGCGCTCCTTAAGATTCTGGAAGGCACGATCGCCAATGTTCCGCCGCAGGGCGGAAGAAAGCATCCACATCAGGAACTGATCCAGATCGATACGACCAATATCCTGTTCATCTGTGGTGGTGCGTTTGAAGGAATCGATAAGATCATTGAAAAGAGACTGGATAAGAAATCGATTGGTTTCGGTGCGGAAATCGCAGGAAAGCATGAATATAATATCGATCGTCTTCTCGGACAGATCCTTCCGCAGGATCTTGTGAAATTCGGTCTGATACCGGAGCTGGTAGGACGTGTTCCGGTTACGGTTGCGCTTGAGTCGCTGGATCGCGAGGCGCTGATCCGGATACTAACAGAGCCGAAAAATGCGATTGTAAAACAGTATCAGAAACTGCTGGAACTGGATGGTGTGGATCTGGAATTTGACCAGGATGCGCTGGAGGCAATCGCAGATACTTCACTGAAGCGTAATACCGGAGCGAGAGGACTGCGTGCGATCATGGAGAATGTGATGATGGATACCATGTATCATGCACCATCCGATGAAAGTCTGAAATACTGCAGAATTACGAAAGAAGCGGTGCTTGGAAAGAACACACCACTGCTTCAGCAGGAAGAAAGAAAATCAGAAAGTGCATAGCAGTACGTATGCAAAAAATACGGAACATATGGGTGCTGACGGGGAAACCTGAAGCACCCTTTTTACAAACAGTTTGAATGTATATAAAAGGGAGAGAAGAAATACATGAATAGAATGGCAAGTATGCCCATGGTTGCTCTTCGTGGAATGACGATCATGCCGGAAATGGTGGTACATTTCGATATCAGCAGGAAACGTTCCATCGAGGCAGTGCAGGAAGCCATGGCAGGAGACCAGAAGATTTTCCTGATCGCTCAAAGAGATATTGAGGTGGATAATCCGGAGATGAAGGATCTGTATCGCGTCGGAACGGTTGCGACTGTGAAGCAGATCCTTAAACTGCCGAAGCAGATCATCAGGGTTCTCGTATCCGGAGAAGAGCGGGCGGTTCTGGAACATCTGGAGGTCAGTGATCCATATATGCGCGGCTACATCAAGATTCTGGATGAAGAGACCCCGCTTCTGACCGGTGAACTGAATAAAGAAGCGATGGTTCGGGGACTTCGGGAAATGTATGTGGAATATGCGATGCGCAATCCGAAGATCACTAAGGATATGGTGAACCAGATTCAGCAGATCACAGATCTCCGTAAAATGGTAAATCAGGTGGCGGCGAATTTGCCGATTGCTTACACGGATCTTCAGGAAATTCTGGAAGAAACCGATTTTATGAAACAGTACGAGCTTCTGGCATTTAAACTGGTCAACGAGGTTCAGATCATGAATATCCGCGACGAGATACAGAATAAAGTCAAAGAGCGTGTTGACAAGCATCAGAGAGAGTATATACTTCGGGAAGAACTGAAGCTGATCCGCGAAGAACTGGGCGATGATACGACACTCTCGGATGCGGAGGAATTTGCAAATGCTGTGGAGGCACTGGAGGCGCCGGAAGAGGTAAAAGAGAAACTTCGCAAGGAAGTAAGGAGATTTAAGAACTCACTGCAAAGTCCAGCGGAAGCCGGTGTTGTCCGTACTTATATTGAAACGATGCTGGAAATGCCATGGGATAAAAGAGCGGAGGACTTTACGGATTTAACCTATGCGAAGAATCTTCTGGAAGAAGAACATTACGGACTGGAAGAAGTAAAAGAGCGTGTGCTGGAATTTCTTGCGGTGCGTGCACTTACGAAAAAAGGAGACAGTCCGATTCTCTGCCTGGTCGGCCCTCCGGGAACCGGAAAAACATCGATCGCAAGATCTCTTGCAAAAGCGCTGAAAAAGCCGTATGTCCGCATTTCGCTGGGTGGTGTGCGCGATGAAGCGGAGATCCGCGGGCACAGGAAGACTTATGTGGGCGCGATGCCGGGAAGAATCGCAAACGGAATCAAGGCGGCCGGTGTGAAAAATCCGCTGCTGCTTCTGGATGAAATTGATAAAGTCAGCACAGACTATAAAGGTGATACGTTTTCTGCACTGCTGGAAGTGCTGGACAGTGAGCAGAACAATAAGTTCCGGGATCATTACCTTGAAGTTCCGCTGGATCTTTCCGAAGTGACATTCGTGACGACCGCGAACACACTGCAGACGATTCCAAGGCCGCTTCTGGACCGTATGGAAGTGATCGAGATCAGCAGTTATACAGAGAACGAGAAGCTTCATATCGCAGAAGAACATCTGATTCCGAAGCAGTTGGAGAGACACGGACTCACCAAAGACCAGCTTACGATCAGCAAGGGTGTTGTCTGGAAAATGGCAAGAAATTATACGAAAGAAGCGGGCGTGCGTCAGTTGGAACGTGAGATCGGAAATATTTGCAGAAAGGCAGCAAAAGAGATATTTGAACACGATAAGAAACGAATCCAGGTGACGGAGAGGAATCTGGTGAAATACCTAGGCAAGGAGAAATATACCTATCAGATGGCAAATGCAGAGGATGAAGTCGGTATCGTTCGTGGACTTGCCTGGACCAGTGTGGGCGGTGATACCCTTCAGATCGAAGTCAATGTAATGCCGGGGAAAGGCGAGATCATGCTGACCGGACAGCTCGGCGATGTTATGAAAGAATCTGCCCGGACCGGAATCAGTTATATTCGTTCCATCAGCGAGGCTCAGAATGTACCGGCGGATTTCTTTGAAAAACATGATATTCACATTCATATACCAGAGGGCGCTGTTCCGAAGGACGGACCGTCAGCCGGAATTACCATGGCCACGGCGATGTTCTCCGCCATCACCGGGAAGAAAGTGTGCGCAGATCTTGCGATGACCGGTGAAATTACACTGCGTGGTCGTGTATTACCGATCGGCGGGCTCAAGGAGAAACTTCTGGCGGCCAAGAACGCAGGAATCCATACGGTTCTCGTGCCGAAGGAAAATACGAAAGATGTGGAAGAGATTTCCTCAGAGATTACAAAAGGACTGGAAATCATACCGGTGGCCCATATGAGGGAAGTGCTGGAACACGCGATTTGTGTGGAAAAGGATGCCTGCGAAGGAGTAGAAGACTGTTATGAGAAGGATGTTTGCGCAGGGTCGGAAATCTGTGCGGAATAGGGAGGTGAATGGAGAGTGGTTATTAAGAATGTAAATCTGGAGACAGTATGCGGAATCACCAGTAAACTGCCGGACAATGAGCTGCCTGAGATCGCATTTGCAGGGAAGTCAAATGTAGGAAAGTCCTCCCTCATCAATGCACTGATGAACCGGAAAGCGTATGCGCGCATTTCGGCAAAACCGGGAAAGACGCAGACCATTAATTTTTATAATATCAATGAAGCGGTCTATCTGGTGGATCTGCCGGGATATGGATACGCGAAAGTATCGGAACAGGAAAAAATCCAGTGGGGACAGCTGATCGAACGGTATCTGCACGGATCAAAACAGTTGAAAGCGGTCTTTCTGCTGATTGATATCCGGCATGATCCTTCAGCGAATGATAAGATGATGTACGATTGGATCGTGGCGCAGGGATACAACCCGATCATTATTGCGACAAAGCTGGATAAGATCAAGAGAAGTCAGATCCAGAAGCAGGTGAAAGCAATCAAGGAAGGACTTAAGCTTCAGCCGGGGACGGTTGTGATTCCGTTTTCTGCGGAGACGAAGCAGGGACGGGAAGAGATATGGGAGCTGGCAGAGGAGGTTTGTTCTTTGTCTTGAGGGACGGAATCAGGCATACTCTGAATGCGCCGACGCGCCGGAGGCGCATTCAGAGTATGCCTGATTCCTGGTAGGTTCAAGATGGGAGAACTTGGTGGGTGTGGAAGGGACGCATTCAGGCAGCCTAGGAGGGCTGCCTGTCACTGGGAATTGTATGGGGGGAGGGTTAATGTTTGGTTTGAGATGATAGTTCTAAGAGATCGTGATAGAGGCTGACCAGGGTTGCGGAGAGGAGGAGACCGGCCAGGATGTCTTGATCCACTTTGAACAGACTTTTCCTGCGAATCAGCTGGCATAATCCCAGAACAGCAAAGCCCCGTCCATTTTCCCATTTCGAAATCGCCGCCCGCGATACAAACAACTGCTCCTGAGTCAGATTCCTCTTCTTCCTAAGCACCTGAAGCTTCTCCCCATAAAACTCCCAATCCCAGCCGAGCGCAGCAAAGGCGTCCCCCATCGCCCCTATTCGATGTATAGGAAGTTTGAGTGAGCCGTAGGGAGGGTGTGAAAGGAAGGAGCGGAGGTTAAGCGGCACGACCGGAGAATTGGGAACCGAAGATGTCAGAATCCCGGTGCAGGAGGCACATTTGCCGACTACACCGGGATTCTGTTTACATCTTCGAGTTCACAAGTCGCAGGGAGTAGAGCCTCGGAGCGACTCCTTTCACACCCTCCCTGCGGCGGACTAAAACCCCTACATAACCTTCCGGAACAATCCTTTCAGATCTTCTACAGAAGCATCCTTCGGATTCCCAGGTGCGCATGCATCTGCATGAGCGGACTTGGCCAGGAAGTCAAGATCTTCTTCTTTGATGGCTTCCAGTTTAGCTGGGATTCCAACATCTTCAGAGAGCTGACGTACTGCATCGATCGCAGCTTTTCTGTATTCTGCTTCGGACATTTCGTCTACACCTTTTACGCCCATAGCGCGAGCAATTTCACGATATTTCTCGCCGGTGCATTCCTGGTTGTATTCCATAACGATCGGGAGCATCATTGCGCAGGCAACACCATGCGGAGTGTCATAAACAGCGCCCAGAGTGTGAGCCATAGAATGAGCGATTCCAAGACCAACATTTGAGAATCCCATACCTGCGATGTACTGGCCGAGTGCCATTCCTTCGCGGCCTTCTTTGGTGTTGGCAACAGCGCCGCGGAGCGATTTGGAAATGATTTCGATTGCTTTGAGATGGAACATATCAGTCATTTCCCATGCGCCTTTGGTGGTATAACCTTCGATTGCATGTGTCAGAGCGTCCATACCGGTTGATGCGGTCAGTCCCTTCGGCATAGAAGACATCATATCCGGGTCAACGATTGCGATGATTGGCATATCGTGTGGGTCTACGCAAACGAATTTACGCTTTCTCTCAACATCTGTGATAACGTAGTTGATGGTTACTTCTGCAGCGGTACCTGCTGTTGTAGGAACTGCGATGATCGGTACACATGGTTTTGTGGTAGGAGCAACGCCTTCCAGACTTCTTACATCTTCAAATTCCGGGTTAGCGATGATGATGCCGATTGCTTTTGCAGTATCCATAGAAGAACCGCCGCCGATTGCAACGATGTAGTCTGCCTCGGATGCCTTGAAAGCTGCAACACCATGCTGAACATTCTCGATGGTCGGGTTTGCCTTGATGTCAGAATAGATCTCATAAGCAAGTCCTTCTTTGTCAAGAATATCTGTTACTTTGGAAGTAACGTTGAATTTGATCAGGTCCGGATCTGAGCATACGAATGCTTTTTTGAATCCGTGTGCCTTTGCTTCTGTTGCGATTTCAGCGATAGCACCTGCACCATGATAAGAAGTTTCATTCAACATAATTCTGTTTGCCATTTTTAATTTCTCCTTTACTTTTTATTTCTGATATTATTTTAACAATATTTGGCTCCGAAAGAAAGTTACAGAATGAAGAATCTGTAACTTTTGACAAATAATTATCTTGAAAAATTCTGAAATGAAGCCGAAAGGGCTTCCGGGGAAAATTGACATTTCCGAAGAATTGACTTATAGTGATTAGTGGTAAAGGGGGATGAGGATTTGAATAAGAATAAATATGAGATTGATATGTGTAATGGCACCATTATGGATAAATTGGTTTCTTTTTCATTGCCGCTTATGCTTTCCGGGATTCTGCAGCTGATGTTTAATGCGGTAGATGGCATTGTGGTGGGGAGATTCGCGGGAAGTCAGGCACTGGCGGCGGTCGGCTCGACCACAGCGCTGATCAATATGTTCGTGAATCTGTTTATGGGGATTTCACTTGGGACAAATGTACTGGCTGCCAGGTTTTTTGCCGCGGGAAAAGACCGGCAGATGTCGGAAACGGTTCATACTTCGATCGCATTTGCCGCAATCAGCGGAATCGTGATGGTCTTTGTGGGAATATTTTTTTCAAAATTTGCACTTGAGCTGATGGCGACACCGGCAGACGTTATCGAGCAGTCCACACTTTATATGCGTATCTATTTTCTGGGGATGCCTTTTTTTATGTTATATAATTACGGGGCAGCCATTTTGCGGGCGGTCGGCGATACAAAACGTCCTCTGATCTTCTTGATCATATCCGGCGTGATCAATGCGGTTTTGAATATGATTCTGGTTATCGTGTTCCATCTGGCCGTTGCGGGGGTTGCGATTGCGACCGTGTTTTCCCAGATGATTTCCTGTATTTTGGTGTTGCGCTGTCTATATCGGTCAGAAGGAAGCTATCAGTTCCGCTTCTCCAAACTCATGCTGAAGGGCTGCTATTTGAAACAGATATTCCAGGTAGGTGTGCCGGCCGGGATACAGAGTACGGTCATCAATTTCTCCAATGTGCTTCTGCAGTCCTCGGTGAATTCGTTCGGTTCGATCGCAATGGCAGGTTATACGGCGGCAAATAATATTCTGGGATTCCTTTTTGTGTCGGTCAATTCGGTGACGCAGGCATGCATGAGTTTCACAAGCCAGAATTACGGAGTCAGAAAATGGAAGCGAATGGATAAGATTCTGGTGGACTGTATGATTCTGAGTATGATTGTTGCGCTGGTACTTGGAGGAGGATCTTACATATTTGGCAGTCAGATTCTAAGAATTTATACGGAGAATGAAGAAGTGATCCGCTGTGGAATGGAGATCCTTTCGTATACAACACTTACTTATTTTCTGTGCGGATTTATGGATCTGTTTCCGGGAGCCATGCGCGGCATGGGATTTTCCGCAGCGCCGATGATGCTTTCTATCGTTGGAACTGTAGGAACCCGAATTGTGTGGATATTTGGCATTTTCCCACGTTACAGGTCCCTTTCGGTGCTGTTTATCTCTTATCCTGTATCGTGGATTCTGACGATTGCCATGCAGGTAGTGTGCTTTTTCATCGTCAGGAGAAAGGTGCATGAAAAATAATGAAAAAGTTTTTTATAATCATATTGGTTAGTGCAGTTACGTTTTTATCAGGATGCGGAAATGCCAAGAGTTCGATAGAAAATACAGAAACAGCCGGTGAGGACATCTGTGAAAATGAATTAGAAGGATTGATTATGGAAAATTTGCAGGGCTGCGTAAGTACGGGTGATGCCACCAGCAGTAATCCTTTTGACTATATGGATAATGAATACTATGAAAATATAAAGTCTCTGGGAGAAGATGCAATCCCTGTGCTGCTTGAAGGACATCATAATGGACAGTACAGTGGTCTGATTGATTATCTTGCTATGTATTTAGTCTGGGATATTTCAGGAAATACAGCTGCCGAGGAGCTGGGGCAATGTGAAAATGCAGAGCAAATGTACGATGCGTGGATAGAGTTTTACTCCTCCAATCAGTAGGCAGACTTTCTGGAATTTATTTTTCAGAAAGTCTTTGAAAACAGTATGTTATGATAAAACATCCAGCTCTGTAAACAGTTTCTCAAGTCTGGCGGGCATGGCTTTTACCAGCATGCGTGCCAGTTCTTCGGAGCTTGATTTCATGCCGCTCAGCACCCATTTGACCGTCATGTAAATGGAGCTCTGACAGTACATTTCCAGAAGAAAACGGATCTCGCTGTCCGGAGCATGACCGGTCTTTCTTCGGATCAGATCGGAATAGAATTCTAAAATCAGTTCGAAATCATGTTCTTTCAGAGAATTTTGCGCATCGGACCGGAAAGCAGCAGCGAAAAATACCCGCTCTTCCTGTATGTAATCGAATTTTCGTTTCAGTCCTTCAAATATTGTCTCGCCGCTTCCCATATGTTCAAAGGATTTCAGAAGAAGCTTATCAAAATACCAGTTGATCAGGTCATATTTGTCAAGAAAATTGCGGTAAAAGGTCTGGCGTGTCAGCCCGCAGTTCTCCACGATCTGACGAATAGTAATGTCATCGACAGAGGTGGTCTTCATACATTGTTTGATGGATTCGGCCAGTCGGTATTTCGTAGTTTCTGATTTTGCCATGTTCATGTCTCCTCAGCGTTTTTCATTAACTCCATTAATAAAAATATATACTATTTCAGTCCCTTCCGTCAACCGAAGATATGGAATTGACAGAAGAAGAAAAGCAATTTATGATGGAAGGAGATTATGAAAATAATCAAAGAATATCAAAATGTGAAATGACGGATGTCATATAACATGTAAAAGGAAGCAGACAAGAATGAAAGGGAAGAAATTATTGATTCTGGCGCTGGCACTTACCTTGCTTGGCGCCGGCTGCCAAAAGACAGACACAGGAAATGAGCCTGAAAGTGAGAAAACGGAGCAGAGAATTACAGAAGAGAAAATAGAAGAGGAAGAAAGCACAGAGAATCCGCAGGCAGGAGAAGGGGAAGACTCCGGGAAGGACTCTGAACCGGAAACTGAGCCGGAGCCCGGAGAAGACAGCGGGCAGGCAGATGTGGAATCACCGGAAACCAATCCGAGGAACGGATATCTGATCGCTATTGATGCCGGGCATCAGAGGCAGGGAAACAGCGAACAGGAGCCGGTCGGGCCGGGAGCCTCCCAGACCAAGGCAAAGGTTGCAGGCGGAACAAGCGGCATTGTAACAGGAATTCCTGAGTACGAACTGACGTTGCAGGTTTCTCTGAAACTCAGGGATGAGCTTTTAAACCGTGGGTATCGGGTGCTGATGATCCGCGAGACGAACGACGTAAACATTTCCAATGCTGAGCGCGCAAAGATGGCAAATGAGGACGGGGCGGATGCCTTTATTCGTATTCATGCAAACGGTTCTGATTCCGGTAGTGCACAGGGGATGATGACGATCTGCCAGACTCCGGAAAACCCGTATAACGGCGCACTTTATTCACAGAGCAGGAATCTGGCGGAGTGTATTCTGAACTGTGCCGTCGAGGCGACAGGTGCAAGAATCGAACGGGTCTGGGAGACGGACACGATGAGCGGGATCAACTGGGCTGAAGTGCCGACCACAATCTTCGAGATGGGGTATATGACGAATCCGGAGGAAGATAAACGGATGGCAACGGATGAATATCAGAACCAGATCGTGACCGGTGTCGCGAATGGAATGGACCGATATTTTGGAATCCAGTAAGGAAGAAAAAGGAACAGTATTATGGAAAATAGTATTACGATCCGCACAGCGCGGGAAGAGGATGCAGAGGAATTGTTGAAGATCTACGAACCTTACGTCAGAGAAACGGCAGTCACTTTTGAATATAAAGTGCCTGAAGTAGAAGAATTTACCGCAAGAATCCGGAAAACTCTGTGCCGCTATCCCTATCTGGTGGCGATGCAGGGAGAGGATATTGTCGGTTATACCTATGCTTCACCGTTTCATGAAAGGAAAGCATATGACTGGGCGGTCGAAGTATCTGTTTATGTGAAACGGGATAAACGGAAGCTTGGAATCGGACGGAAGTTGTATCAGGCACTAGAGAGCGAACTGAAGAAGATGAACATCGTAAATGTGAATGCCTGCATCGCGTACCCGGCATCCGAAGACCGCTATCTGACCGACGACAGTGTGAGATTTCATGAAAGAATGGGATATCAGATGGTGGGAAGGTTTCATAAGTGTGGATATAAGTTTCACCGTTGGTATGACATGGTGTGGATGGAGAAGCATATCGGGGAACATCTGGAGAATCAGCCGGAAGTGGTTGATTTTGGTTCTGTCCGGCATGGCGGATAAATTATTGTTCATGTGTCTGGGGGGTTACGGACCCAGAGAAGAAAATAGTCAAAAAAACCGAGAGACATGGGGGGGGGGGGGTGTTTGGGCCTTTGTTGGGCTGAAACGGGTGCCGGGGGGGTGGGCGCTGTTTATATTAATTAAAAAAACGCCCAGAAATTAAAAATTTGCTCTTGCCGG
>NZ_JBQHTK010000018.1:0-64880 GCF_052065755.1 Bariatricus sp. HCP28S3_D3
AAGAACCGCGGGGCACGCGGGGATAGCTTATTGATACTTAGCCCTATCGGGTTATTGAGTAAGAAGCCCCTACTTCAAAGCTTTAGGGCTTAAGTAGTGGGAGCATGTCACTAATTAATATAGGAATATTGAACAAAATAATAAAATATGGTCAAAATATTATTTTTTTTCTATAAATACGGAAAGAACGAATAAATAAAGATATAATAATACGGAATAAATCTGGAGGTGTAGTAAAAAGTGGAAAAGCCTTGTATCGAGTATATCAGTGCATGTGCGTGATGCGAAGTATTTGGCGACTTGGTTCAAGTCCTGGAGAAAGAATATGAAGGACGGGTAAATGTAAGAATTTATCGCGCCGGCAAGGATTTCGATTATATTAAAAAGTACGGAGCAATTACGAAGAGTATGCTGATTATTAATGAGAAAAAAGCAATTACAAAGCTGACGAAACCTGCTGTGCGTCAGGCTTTTGAGGAGGCATTGAAGTTATGATATCCGAATTGGGAAGTTTTATTTTCAGCATCATTCAGTCCGCGTGGTCAATGCTGAACAGTTCTTCTTCGTGGATGGTATTCAGTTTTGCTGTGGCAGGTGTGCTGCATGAATTCCTGAAACCGGAGAAGATTCAGAAAACCGCGATCGGTTCCAAACGGATCAGCGGCGTGTTTTGGACAACACTGTCCGGAATGTTTATACCGATCTGCAGCTGCGGTACGATCCCGCTTGGAATCAGTATGTATTACAGTGGTGCATATCTGGGGCCGACACTGGCATTTATGACCAGTACACCGATGATCAATCCTCTGGCTGTGATTCTGGCATGGGGACTTTTGGGAAAAGAAATTACGATTATATACATAATAACCGGATTTGTCGCGCCGATGATTATTGGAATCGTGGCAAATCATTTCGCGGGGAATGAACTGCATATCGGTCTTCGAAATAAGAATAATGAAGAAGCAGAAGGAACCATTTCCCTGGAAACAGACGAAGAGGAAGAACCGGCTATGATCCAGCTGGAATTCGAGGAACCGTCCGTCTGGGAAAAACTGAAGAGTGGACTGAGATGGTCGTTTACAGAACTGAGCGTGACTATCAGCAAATACACGGTGTCCGGAATGCTGATCGCGGGATTTCTTTTTACAGTGGTACCACAGTCATTTGTGCAGGATTATCTGGGGAATCCGGGTATGATCTCCCTTCTGGGGATTACAGTTGTCGCAGCACTCATGTATGTCTGCGCAGTAGGACACATCCCGTTTATTGCAGCGCTGGTTGCGAGCGGTGCGGCTCCCGGAGTGGCGATCACCTTTTTGATGGCCGGAGCCGGAACCAATATTCCGGAGCTGCTTACGATTTCCAAAACGATTGGAAAACGAGCCATGTTTATGTATTTTTCCATGGTGGTTGTGATATCCAATCTGGTTGGTTATCTTACAAACCGTCTGCTTATGCCGGGATTCAATCCGGTACTGGATTTTGACAGAACGTCACACACGATTCAGCAGGCCAATAAACTGATCATTGCACTGCCGGATTGGGGAGAATGGATCTGTAGTGGGATTTTGGTTGCGTATGCAGCATATGCATTGTTGAAAGCTATCAGATCGAAAATGAAGAAGGCATAGCAGATGAACAGTGATAAAAAGATTGTGGTTTTTCTGGCAGGTTTTATTCTGGTCGGAGTTATGGTAACCGTTTTCTTCCCGAAGGAAAGGGAGAAAAATGGGGATGCAGTGATCCGGATCGGTGCAGGAGACGATATCTCCGGAGTGCTGATGAATGAAACGGTTGATGAATTGAGTGGTAAATATACGATCGCGGAAACTATGGAGAGTTCTTCCTTTAAAGATTGTTGAAGTAATATGGCTCAGTGGGCACTGAGTGCGGATGAGATCAATGTTGCGTTTTATTGCGGTCATATCGCACAGCATACGGTTGAGGAAAATGAGAACGTCATGATTTATGGACCAACCGTGATGAATGCAGAAGTGATCTGTTTTAAAGATGATTTTGATCAGGTAAGAACGGTTGGAGTCAGTCAGGGAAGAGAGCAGGAAAAGGCAGTTGCGCAGAAAACCTACCCCCAGATTGAAAAATTTGAGGAAATTACGCAAAAAGGAATTCTGTATTCTCTGGAAGACGGACAGGTGGACGCAGTGATTCAGGATTTAACAAAGGCCGCGGGAGTGCCATCTTACTTGTGCAAGCCGCTTTCTGATACGGATTATATTTCCTATGTTATCGTCGTTGACAAAAAGTTTGCTCAGACGGAAGTGTTTGCAGATTTTATAAATAGCTACAACAAAGCAGTTGACAAGCTGAATAAGCCGGAATACCTGGCAGAGAAACTGGGAGTGGAAAAAAGCTGGCTTCAGGATAAAACAATTCAATTTTTACGGTTAGAAGAAAGTGAGGATTAGAAAATGTCCATATCAGTAGAAGGAATTTCGAAAACTTTTAAGGGCAGGAAAAAAGGAGAAGAAGATAATATCGTGTTGAACGATGTATCTTTTCAGGTGGAGGAAGGAGAGTTTGTTTCGCTTCTGGGGCCCTCCGGCTGTGGAAAGACGACAACACTTACGATCATAGCAGGATTTCAGAAGCCCAATGCCGGAAAAATTGTGGTAAACGGAAAAGAAGTGACAAAACCGGGACCGGATCGGTCTTTTATGTTCCAGAACTATGCATTATTTCCGTGGTTAAAAGTCGGTGAAAATATAGAATATCCGATGAAAAAAAAGAAAATGCCGAAAGAAGAACGGAAGAAAAAACTTGCGGAGCTTCTTGAAATGGCACAGCTGACACAATATGAAAATTATTATATCCATGAGATTTCCGGTGGTATGAAGCAGCGAGTTGCACTTCTGCGTGCGTTGGCCTGTGACCCGCAAGTACTTCTGATGGATGAACCACTTGGGGCTGTAGACTTTCAGATGAGACAGCTTCTCCAGATGCAGCTTGAAAGTATCTTGCAGCAGAGAAAGACAACAGCACTTATGGTTACGCATGATGTTGATGAATCGATCTATCTGAGTGACCGGGTCATTGTCATGTCCAGAGACCATGGAAAGATTCTGGCGGATGTGAAGATCGATCTTCCAAGGCCGCGCGACCGTACGGCACCGCAGTATCATGAATATGTGGATCAGCTTACCACGATCCTCAAGGGCGCTTTAAGCGGAGGCGTCTTCACAAAAGAGGATAAGGACCTGATGGAATTCATTCAGGGAGTGGATGCGGGAAAAGAAGCTACGGCATAAAAATAAGATTGAATGAATAGAAATTGGCAATATTTGGATAAAGTATAAGGAATTTTAGAAGGAAAGAGTTAGAAGGGGAGCAATTGAATATGGAACAGAATGTAGAGCGTAAGTTTAATAGCAGACAGAATCAGGTGAGACATTATATTCTGGAGTTTACAGTGAATGAAGGCAGAGCATTTAATCTCGAGGAAGATAAAGCAGGTGTGATTCAAGAACTGTCTATGACGGAGCAGGAATATTGGGACTGCGTCCGTGTACTCCAGGAAAAGGATGGAATGGTAGTAAGTGAAGAAAACGATGTGAATTTTATTTATCCGGTATCTGCACTTCCGACCAATCATCATGTTACACTCGCGGATGGAAGAAGCTTTACGGCAATGTGCGCGATCGATGCGATCGGAGCGGCATTTACTTTCCATCAGGATTCAGAGGTGCATTCTGTATCCGCGGTATCCGGCGAACCGGTCTTTGTAAAAATTGTGAATGGAGAAGTGGCAGATTATGCGCCGAAGACGCTTCATGCGCTGACTTTTCCACTCGGAGAATTGTCGAATTGGGCAGGTTCATGCTGAAATGTCATGAATTTCTTCTGCAGCAGTGCAGAATTCGACCAGTATGTTACTGAAATGGAGCTGGACCCGGACAACCTTATCAAAGCAGATATTCACATCGCGGTAAGAGAGGCGAAGGCTACATTTGAAGTATAAAAACATTTTTACAGGAGGTTTTATACCATGAAAGTAGCTTATTTATTGGAATCCGAACACGCAAGAGAAATCCTTGAGAACATGATTATTCCTCAGATGGAAGAAGATCGTCACGGAGTTGAGGTTGCTGGTATGATGTTCTTCTTCGACAATGCATATATGCTTGTCGAAGGATCTGATATCGCTGCAAGACTTCAGAAATTAAGTGAGAAGACAGGCGTTCTTCTGATGGCATGCGACAGATGCTGTTACCAGAGAGATATCGCTGACAAGCTGATCGCACCGGCAGGAATCGGATGTTTCCCGAACGTATACGCAGCACTTGCACCGGCAGGAGTGGATCAGGTGATTACTCTGTAAAAATATGAAACAAAAATGGCGGGAAATTTACTTGAATTTCCCGCCATTTTTGTCAGCTTAGCTGAGTTCAATTTTTACAGCTTCTTCCGGTTTGAAATCATTTGCCAGATCGTACAGGTTATGACCTGTAGATTCACTGAGAACTCTTCCTTTGTAGGAATAGCAGCGGATAAAACGTCTGTTGTCGATAGATGACCAGTGTTCTACATCCCATGTAAGATATCCGTCAGCATCGGATCTTGGTGCCGGGAGATATACATCAACCTGACGTCCTGCTACCATGATATCAATCAGTCCCTGAGTATCAGCCTCTAATTCTACATTGTTTACAGTATCATATACTTTCATTGCAAAAACCTCCTTTAACTTGCTGGATGGATAGTCGCCCCGACTTCCATTTTTACACTACCTCTAGTATACATAAGTAGGAGACAAGGGGCAAGAGAAAAATATATTTTTCTTTAAGAAAGAATGTGATATACTACAAATGTATCATGCAAATTGGTATGGACTATAGAGACAAATGAAGGGTGACAAAAATGATATTTGATACACACGCTCATTATGATGATGAGCAGTTTCAGGAAGACCGGGATGCGCTTCTGGAAGCAATGCCGTCCCTTGGGGTAGGAACGATTGTAAATGTAAGTGCCACGTATGAATCTTGTTTACACGCAGTGGAGCTTGCAAAGAAGTATCCGCATGTATATGCGGCTGTCGGGATTCATCCGGATGAGGTGGGGGTTCTTGATGAGGAAAAGTTCGCAAAGATGCGGGAATTTTTTAAAGAGGATAAGGTGGTTGCGGTTGGAGAAATCGGTCTGGATTATTATTGGGATAACGAATCGCATGAGGTTCAGAGAAAGTGGTTTGTACGTCAGCTTGAACTGGCAAAGGAACTGAATCTCCCGGTGGTGATCCACAGCCGTGATGCTGCTGCGGATACAATGTATGTGATGGAGAATTATGCGAAAGATCTTGAGGGTGTGATTCACTGCTATTCCTATTCAAAAGAGATGGCTGAGGAATATGTGAGGATGGGATTTTACATTGGAATCGGCGGAGTGGTTACGTTTAAGAATTCAAAGAAGATGAAAGAAGTCGTGGGGGCAGTGCCACTGGAGCGTATCCTTCTGGAAACAGATTGTCCTTATCTTGCACCGGAACCGTTTCGGGGTAAGCGGAATCAATCATCTTATTTATTATATGTTGCAGAGCAGATTGCTGAATTGAAGGGGATTTCGGCAGAAGAAGTGATTGCCACAACGGAAGAAAATGCACGCAGAATGTATCGGCTGGATCCTGTTTAGCAGGCAGAATCCCTGCCGTATTATGTGAGAAACGAGAGGAGACAGCAAAGTGAAAGAACCGACATTAGGGAATCCGCAGAATACCATTGAGATTCTGCAGAAATATCGATTCAATTTTCAGAAGAAATTCGGACAGAATTTTCTGATTGATACGCATGTACTGGATAAGATTATCCGGGCAGCGGACATTACGAAGGATGATTTTGTGTTGGAAATCGGGCCGGGGATTGGAACGATGACGCAGTATCTTGCATGTGCGGCGCGAGAAGTGACGGCGGTGGAGATTGATAAAGCATTGATCCCAATCCTGGAGGATACTTTATCAGATTATGATAATGTGACAGTGATTAACGAAGATATTCTGAAAGTGGATATTGCTGCGCTTGCAGAAGAGAAAAATGGAGGAAAGCCGATTAAGGTGGTTGCGAATCTTCCATATTATATTACGACACCGATTATCATGGGACTGTTCGAAAATCATGTGCCGCTGGAGAGTATTACAGTTATGGTGCAGAAGGAAGTGGCAGACCGAATGCAGGTAGGACCAGGTACAAAGGATTATGGTGCTTTGTCGCTTGCGGTTCAGTATTATGCCGAACCGTATATTGTTGCAAATGTACCGCCGAATTGTTTTATGCCGAGACCTACTGTGGGATCTGCTGTGATCCGACTTACCAGACATGCGCAGCCGCCGGTACACGTCAGAGATGAAAAACTGATGTTCCGGATTATCCGGGCATCGTTCAATCAGAGGAGAAAGACGCTTGCGAACGGGCTTAAAAACTCGCCGGAATTGGATTTGCCGAAAGAGGTCATCAGTGAGGCAATCGACCGTCTGGGAAGAGGGGCAAGTATCAGGGGAGAGGCTCTTACACTGGAAGAGTTTGCAGAACTTGCAAATCACATCGGTGAGCTGATGTAGAATATAGGAGGAAACAAGTATGAGGTATCAGATACAAGGTGACACATTACCGGTAGTAATCTGCGAACTGGAGGATGGGGAGCAGATGGTGACAGAGAGAGGATCTATGTCATGGATGTCTCCGAATATGAAAATGGACACATCTACCAATGGAGGAATCGGTAAAGCATTCGGAAGAATGTTTTCCGGAGAATCCATGTTTCAGAATACTTACACGTCTCAGGGCGGGAGGGGACTGATCGCATTTGCATCCAGTTTTCCGGGTTCGATTAAGGCGTTTGAGGTGAGACCGGGACAGGAATATATTTTTCAGAAGAAGGCATTTCTGGCTTCGGAAGCAGGAGTAAGCCTGACCGTGCATTTTCAGAAAAAAGTAGCCTCTGGACTGTTCGGAGGGGAAGGTTTTATCCTGCAGAGAGTATCCGGAAATGGAATTGTATTTGCAGAATTCGATGGACACGTTGTGGAGTATGATCTGCAGCCTGGACAGCAGATCGTGATAGATTCCGGATATCTTGCCGCAATGACTGCGAGCTGCCAGATGGATATCCAGACGGTACCGGGACTTAAAAATATGGTATTCGGAGGCGAAGGACTGTTTAATACTGTAATTACCGGACCGGGGCATGTATGGCTTCAGACGATGCCAATTAGCAGTGTTGCAAATGCACTGAGACCGTATTTCCCAGCTGGAAATTAATGTAACAGTTTTTGTCAAATCTGCTTGGCTCAGAACAGTAACAATTAATAATTAGGTTATAAAACTTTAAGAATTATAGGATTGTATTTTTGTATACTATTTGATAGAATAGAGCAACACACCAAAATTGGAGACGCTTGATGGCGAAAGGTACTTATTGGTTTAAGACAGAAAGAAAGGGGTATGGTAGATGACCAATAACGGAAAAACTGTGGAGCAGGTGTTGTTCGAGAATACACCGGAGATTGAGAGACTTGCGGCGCTCTGTGAGAAGAGTAATGCGATTGACAAGGAGCTTTACACGGAATATGATGTGAAGCGTGGTCTTCGGGATGTGAATGGGAAGGGTGTACTTGCCGGGCTTACGAATATTTCGGATGTCTGCGCAAAGAAGATCGTGAATGGCGAAGAAGTCCCTTGTGAAGGCAATCTCTATTATCGGGGGTATAATATCAAGGATCTTGTCAGAGGATTTCTGGAGGCAGGACACTTTGGATTTGAGGAAGTCGCATATCTTCTGCTCTTTGGAGAACTTCCGAATGCTAAGCAGCTTGCGGAGTTTCATGAGATGCTGGTGGAGCGAAGAACCTTGCCGCCGACATTTGTCAGGGATGTTATTATGAAAGCCCCCAGTCGTGATATGATGAACAGCCTGTCGCGTTCGATTCTGAATTTGTATTCTTATGATGACAAGGCAGATGACACAAGCATTCCGAATGTCCTGAGACAGTGCTTGAATTTGATCAGCCAGTTCCCAATGCTGATGGTTTACGGCTATCATGCATATAATTATCGCATGGGTGATGACCTTTATATTTATGCACCGGAGCCGGATAAATCTGTAGCGGAGAATATCCTGATGATGCTGCGTGAGGACAGACAGTATACCGATCTGGAAGCGAAGCTTCTGGATATGGCACTTGTACTGCATATGGATCATGGCGGCGGAAATAATTCGACATTTACGACGCACGTTGTGACTTCATCCGGAACGGATACCTATTCTACCGTGGCAGCGGCGATGGCTTCTCTGAAAGGCCCGAAGCATGGAGGTGCCAATATCAAAGTGACTCAGATGTTTGCCGATATGAAGAAAGAAGTAAAGGACTGGGACGATGATGATGAGGTGCGTGCATACCTGGAAGGCCTTTTGAACAAAGAGCGATTTGACAAGAAGGGTCTGATCTATGGAATGGGGCATGCGATTTACTCTGTTTCTGACCCGCGTGCAGATATCTTTAAGAGCTTTGTAGAAAAGCTTGCTGTCGAGAAGGGGTGTCAAAAAGAATACAATCTGTATGCAAAAGTAGAAAAGATGGCGCCGGAGATCATAGCACAGAAGAGAAAGATGTACAAAGGTGTAAATGCGAATGTGGACTTCTACAGTGGACTGGTATACAGTATGCTGGGAATTCCGGAGCAGCTTTACACACCGATTTTCGCGACAGCACGTATAGTAGGCTGGAGTGCACATCGTCTGGAAGAGTTGAAAAATGTAGATAAGATCATTCGTCCGGCATATAAGCCTCTGGCACCGCACAGAGAGTATGTGAAGATGGAAGATAGATCATAGTATATGAGAAGAGCAGTTGTTTAACTGCTCTTTTTGCTTACCCAAAATATAGACGAAAAGTCAAGAAAAAGATTGACATTTAGAAATATTGAAGTAAAATATGTTTAGTATCGAACAATTCGAAAACGAACTAAAAGAAAGGCGGTAGTCGGATGACAGAAAAGAAGCGGGATCAGGTCGGTCTGGTCCTCAAGCGGCTGGATCATATGATGCGCCGGAACCTGTCGATGCATGTGAAGGAAGCAGGAATCGATGAGATTACACTGATGCACGGATGGATCATTCGGTATCTGTATGAGAACCGGGACCGCGATATTTTTCAAAAAGACATTGAAAAGCACTTTTCAGTAGGGCGTTCGTCTGTCACGAACGTTATTCAGTTGATGGAGAAAAAAGGATATCTTCGGAGAGAGTCGGTGGACTATGATGCCCGCCTTAAGAAAGTATTGCTCACAGAGAAAGGGATTTATACCCATGAAAAAATCGAAGGGATCATCAGTGGACTTAATGTCAGGACGCTGGAAGGAATCTCAGATGAAGAATTGGATGCCTTTTTTATTGTTACTGAGAAATTAGAGAAAAATCTTATAAAACAAAAGGAACTTTTTATCAACAAGGAGGAGAGAGATGATTCAGACATTACTGAAAGAAGTAAAAGAATTTAAAGCTGCATCAATCATAACGCCGATGTTCATGATTCTGGAAGTGCTCATGGAAATGATGATTCCGTATTTGATGGCTTCTATTATTGATGACGGAGTCAATGCCGGAGACATGGGACACATTTACAAAGTCGGAGCGGTGATGATCGTTGCAGCCTTTGTGGGGCTTTTTGCCGGAATTATGGGAGGAAGGTTCGGAGCGAAGGCTTCCACAGGATTTGCGAGAAATTTAAGAGAAGCGATGTTTCGCAATATCCAGACATTTTCATTTTCCAATATTGATAAGTTCAGCACAGCCGGGCTTGTGACAAGACTTACGACGGATGTGACAAATATCCAGAATTCCTATCAGATGGTACTCAGGATGTTTACACGTGCGCCTGCCAGCCTGATCTGTGCGATGGTGATGGCATTCCGTATTAACGCGCGCCTGGCTTCCATCTACCTGATTGCTGTAATTATTCTGGGAGGAATTTTGTTCTTTATCATGAGCAATGCAACCAAATATTTTCAGATGGCTTTTCCGAAATATGATGATATGAATGCTTCTGTGCAGGAAAATGTGTCAGCGATCCGGGTGGTAAAAGCTTATGTAAGAGAAGAAGAGGAAACACAAAAATTTAAGCGGACGAGTGAGAATATTTATAAGATCTTTAAAAAGGCTGAATGCAATCTGGTTTACAATTCACCGATCATGCAGTCTACCGTTTATACCTGTATTCTGCTGATCAGCTGGCTCGGTGCAAAAATGATCGTTTCTGATACATTGACCACCGGAGAATTGATGAGTCTTCTGACATACTGTATGAATATTCTGATGAGTCTTATGATGCTGTCCATGGTTTTCGTTATGATTTCCATGAGTATGGCAAGTGCTAAACGTATTTCTGAAGTTCTAAGTGAGACCAGTGATCTGAAGAATCCGGAAGAACCGATTCATGAAGTGAAAGACGGTTCTATTGAATTCAGGAATGTGGATTTTTCTTATAGAAAAGATGCGGGAGAGCCGGTGCTGAAAGATATCAATATCTGCATTCGCTCCGGTGAAACAATAGGAATTATCGGAGGGACGGGAAGTGCGAAAACTTCGCTTGTGAATCTGGTAAGCCGTCTGTATGACGTGACGCAGGGAGAAGTGCTTGTAGGCGGAAGAAATGTTAAGGAATATGATATGGAATCCCTCCGTAATCAGGTTTCCGTCGTGCTGCAGAATAATGTACTGTTTTCGGGTACGATTCTGGATAATCTGCGTTGGGGTGATAAAAATGCGACTCGTGAAGAATGTGAGAGAGCCTGTCAGCTGGCGTGCGCCGATGAATTTATTCAGAGATTTCCAAAAGGATATGAGACACATATTGAACAGGGCGGAAATAACGTATCCGGCGGTCAGAAGCAGAGACTTTGTATCGCGAGGGCACTGCTTAAGAAACCGAAGATTCTGATCCTGGATGACAGTACCAGTGCGGTGGATACGGCAACCGATGCCAAAATCCGCAAAGCTTTTGCTGAGGAAATACCGGATACGACAAAACTGATTATTGCACAGAGAGTTTCAAGTGTGCAGAGTGCGGACAGGATCCTTGTCCTGAATGAAGGAAAAGTGGATGGATTCGGAACGCATGAAGAACTGCTTGCCGGAAATGAGATTTACCGTGAGGTATATGAATCTCAGACAAAAGGCGGCGGAGATTTTGATGAAAAGGCAGGTGAATAGAAGATGGCAGGACCAATGAAGCCGGGAGCTCCAAGAGGAACAAAACCGAAGGTTAAGAATCCCGGGAAATTATTTATAAGACTGATGAAATATGTTCTCAAAAGCTATAAGATCCATTGTATTTTCGTGTTCTTATTCATTTGCGGAAGTGTGCTTGCAAATGTGCAGGGAACCATGTTTACCAAGAACCTGATCGATGACTACATTACGCCGTTTCTGCTTTCCGACACGCCGGATTTCGGACCGCTTGCACATGCGATTGGCAGAGTGGCCGTGTTCTATGCATTGGGAGTACTGTGTACCTATTTGTATAACCGGATCATGGTCAATGTAACGCAGGGAACGCTGCGGGATCTGCGAAATGATCTGTTTGAACACATGGAAAAACTGCCGATCAGGTATTTTGACTCTCATGCTCATGGAGATATCATGTCGGTCTATACGAACGACATCGACACGTTGAGACAGATGATCAGCCAGAGTATTCCGCAGGTGATCAACAGTGGATTTACGATCATCAGTGTATTTGTCAGTATGCTGATCTTGAATATTCCGCTTACGATTGTGACCCTGGTTATGGTGGCGCTCATGATCAAAGCGTCCGGATTCGCGGCAGGCAAGAGTGGAAAATATTTCATGGAACAGCAGGTGAATCTTGGAAAGGTTAACGGATATATTGAGGAAATGATGAATGGACAGAAGGTTGTCAAAGTCTTCTGCCATGAAGAGGAAAATGAAGAACGATTCAAAGAACTGAACGATAAGCTCTTTGAGAGTGCAGACAGAGCCAATACCTTTGCCAATGTGTTAGGACCGATCAACGCACAGCTTGGAAATGTGAGCTATGTAATCTGCGCGATTGTGGGAGGTATTCTTGCGCTGAATCATGTAGGCGGATTTACACTCGGCGGACTTGCAAGTTTCCTGACTTTTAATAAGAGCTTCAGTATGCCGATTAACCAGATCAGTAACCAGCTCAATGCGGTTGTTATGGCAATGGCCGGTGCAGAGAGAATTTTCCGGATGATTGATGAACCGATTGAGAAGGATGAAGGTTATGTTACGCTGGTCAATGCAAAAGAAGAAGACGGAAAGCTTGTAGAGAGTGCGGAGCGTACCGGAAGATGGGCATGGAAACATACGCATCAGGCAGACGGAACTACAGATTATGTAGAAGTGAAAGGTCATGTAGTCTTCAACGGAGTTGATTTTGGATATACAGACGAGAAGATCGTTCTTCACGATGTGAAACTTTATGCGGAACCGGGACAGAAGATCGCATTCGTAGGATCTACCGGAGCAGGAAAGACGACGATCACCAATCTGATCAACCGTTTCTATGATATTCAGGACGGAAAGATCCGGTATGACGGCATCAATATTAACAAGATCAAGAAACCGGATTTGAGAAGGTCGTTGGGAATCGTACTTCAGGATACACACTTATTTACCGGAACGGTCAAAGAAAACATTCGTTACGGGAAACTGGATGCGACCGATGAAGAGGTCATTGCAGCGGCAAAGCTTGCCAATGCAGACGGATTTATCCGAAGACTCCCGCAGGGGTATGATACCATGCTTCACGGAGATGGGGCAAACTTAAGTCAGGGTCAGAGACAGCTTCTTGCGATTGCCCGGGCAGCGATCGCAGATCCACCTGTACTAATTCTTGATGAGGCGACCAGCTCGATCGATACAAGAACCGAGCGAATCGTTCAGGACGGTATGGATAAACTGATGCACGGACGTACCACATTTGTCATCGCTCACAGATTGTCAACGGTACGGAATTCAGACTGTATCATGGTTCTCGAACAGGGAAGAATTATTGAGCGGGGAACGCACGAACAGCTTATGGAGGAAAAAGGAAAGTATTATCAGCTTTATACCGGGAATGCAATCAGCGCGTAAATGAAAAATATGGAATTTATGTCAGGGGATGTGCCCTTCGGAAACGAAGAGACATCCCCTGATGTCGTATCCGGGCACCCGATAAAACAGATTGCTTTTTCCTGTGCAATACCATATACTTTTATTTGTATGAGAGCGAAAAGAACTGGCCGGTGCTCGTTGTATATGCGTGTACCTGTCTGGACGAAGTGGGCAAGATCCCATGGGTGATGTATCACTATCGTAAATACATATGGGTCAAGGACTTGACCCGTGAGCTTTAAAAAAGAAGGAGGAAGAAAAATATGATGATTATTGGAGTGATTCTGGCGGCTCTTGCAGTGCTGATTCTCATTGTAGTGCTCCGCGCGGTCATGCTGAAGCCGACTGAAGCAAAGGAAGCAAAAGTGAAGCTTGATACGAGTCAGCGGAGTGTGGAATACGGAAAACGTCTGGCAAAAATGATTCAGAAAGAGACGATCTCCTGTTTGAATCAGGAAGACAGAAGCGAGTTCTATGAATTTCATGAGGTTTTGGAAGAATTATTTCCGAACGTGCATAAGAACTGTGAGAAGCACGTATTTAACGGAAGCCTGCTCTTTAAATGGAGCGGAAAAAGCAGTCAAAACCCGATTCTTTTTATGAGCCACCAGGATGTGGTAGAAGCAGGCGGAACTTGGGAACATGCCCCTTTCAGTGGTGACATCGACGAAGAAGGAAGAGTATGGGGAAGAGGAACGGTGGATACCAAAGGAAGCCTTTTCTGCATCTTCACGGCGATCGAAGAACTGATCGGAGAAGGATATCAGCCGGAAGTAGATGTCTATATCGGAAGCAGCTGTACTGAAGAGTGGAGCGGTGACGGAGCTCCGGCTACCGTTGAATATCTGAAAGAACAGGGAATCGAACTTGCGCTGGTACTGGATGAAGGCGGCATGATTATCGAAGAGCCGATCGGTGGAGTCAAAGGAACCTATGGCATGGTCGGCGTTGTGGAAAAAGGATATGGGGATGTCAAATTCACGGCCAGAAGCAACGGAGGACACGCGAGCGCACCGAAGAAGAATTCTCCGCTTGTTCGTCTCGGAAAATTTATGGTAGATGTAGAAAAACACAGCCCGTTCGTGAACAAATTCACACCGACACTGGATGAAATGTTCCGGCGCTGCGCTCCGAATATGGATTTTGGAATGAAAGTAATCTTTGCCAATATGTGGCTGTTCAAGCCGCTTCTGGAGAAATTACTTCCATCTATCAACTCCGTGGCAGGCGCGATGATCCACACGACACTCGCATTCACCACGGCAAAAGGATCCGATGGCCTGAACGTACTCCCCCAGGAGGCCTATGTGACCGGCAATATGCGTTTCAGCCATCACCAGCCAAATGAAGAGAGCATCAAAGCCGTGAGTGAAATCGCAAAGAAATATGATATCGAGACAGAAATCATCTGCCAGGATCCGCCATGCCCGATCGTAGATTATAACAGCAATGCATTCCGTCTTGTAGAAGAAACAGCAAAAGAAATGTATCCGGGAATCGGTATCTGCCCGTATATCATGACCGGCGGAACCGACGCAAAATACTATTCCGAAGTCAGCAAAAACTGTATCCGCTTTGCGCCGCTGTACAGCGATGGGCAGCAGTACGGAAGCATTCATGCGTTGAACGAGAATATTTATCAGGGGACACTTCCGATGGGAGTTGACTTTTATAAGAATGTGGTGAAGAAGAGTCGGTAGTCATCCCTTGATGAAATAAGAGGTAATTGGATCTATGGAACCATACTATTACAACAAGATGACAAAACAGCAGCAGGCGGCATACCATGCAATCCTTCAGGGGGTGCTTGCAATTTCAGATGAATTTCAGATTCCCCGACTAGAAGCAGAAGACCTTTACAACGTGTTCTTCCGCCTTCGCCTCGACCACCCGGAAATATTCTGGGTGCCCGGCTATAAATACAAATATTATCCGGATTCACCCAATCTCATATTTGTCCCGGAGTATCTGTTCGAAAAAGGGAAAATTAAAGAGCATCAGAAAGCCATGAAGGCGAGAGTTGACAAATTAGTACGCCCGGCAATGAATTTGCCCGAGTGGGACAAAGAGAAATACATACACGATTTTATCTGTGAAAATATACATTATGATAAGCTGAAAAAGCCATATTCCCATGAAATCATCGGTCCGCTTGGACAAGGTGTCGGGGTATGTGAGGGTATTGCAAAGTCAGTAAAGATTTTGTGTGATGCACTGGGAATCTGGTGCATCATTACAGTCTGCGGCAACAACCCGGATAAGGGGATTAAATATCGCCATACATGGAATATTGTGAAAATCGGTGGAAAATATTATCATCTGGATGCAACGTTTGATAATACGCTTGGAAAGGATGAAGTGCGTTACGATTATTTCAACCTGGATGATAAAAGTATCTTTCGGGATCATGAGCCTTTGATCGTACCGGCACCGGCCTGTATAGATGGGGATCATTTTTATTATAAAGAAAAGAAATTATCATTTACCAAAAAGGAAGAGGTATATAAGAGAGCGCTTCAGGCGGCGAAGAAAGGGAAAATGTTCACATTCCACTGGCGAGGAGGATATTTGACGAAAACGGTACTCGAAGAACTGTTGGAGTTGATCCAAAAGGCAGGAGAAGAGAAAGGAAAACGAGCAAAGATCAGCCTGAACTGGTCACAGGCAGTCATCCGATTCGCGTTTACGGAAAAAATTGGTCAGGCGGAAGTTGTGGTGGAAGAAGCAAATGAAGGAGAACTGGAATAGTGGATGCATTAGCTATGCTGCAGGAACTTCTGGAACAGGATCAATTTGAACTGGTGTTTCGGGAAAAGCAAGAAAAGGCAGACAAGGACATTCGTCTTGTTTATTTGATGAATGATGCGGTGGAGAGCTTTCTGGTGTTTAAAAATGCAAGGATGACCGGGGAGTACCGGAAAGACTATGAAGGAGAGCTGGAAGCCTCCATCAGCCATAATGGTAAGGAGTATATTTTGATTGTACGCCAGGGAAATTCAGTGGTCACTCTGTTTTTTGATGATATATTTCCAGAGGTACATCTTTATGATTATGGAGAAATCGGACATTTCTGGGTACAGGGATACGAATATCTCAGACAGCTGGAGTATCGGATCGCAATCTTAAGAGATAAATTGTATTATCTGGGGGAGGAATTCTGCACGCCCAAGGAGCGAGAATTAGCTGCATTGTCGGAATTCCCGCCGTTGAATTATTGCTGTTATCCGGCGGTTCCGAATCAATATATTGTACCGAGAGAAGATGGATGGAGACCATCCGAAGAGGCAATCACGGTGATGGAAGAATTGGCCGGCAAGGTGAATGATAAGCGAATGAAGCGGATCCTCAGATTCTATCGAAGATATCCTCTTTCGATGGTGGCTAAAGAGATCGCACGAATGCTGCACCGGAATGCGCATGCAGAATTGGTGGATTTATTAAATAAGAGATTAAAAGAAGAATCTGCAGTATATCCGAGGCGCTCATTCGGAGAAGAAGATCAAAAATATATGGCGTTGATTGAGAAGGTGAAAAAGAGGCAGGAAGAACTGAAACTTCAGGGACAGGAATCTGTGCTTCTCCGAGAAGAACCTTTTGTGAATGTGAAAGACGGGATTAATTTTCAGGTACATTTGATGATCTGGGAGAAGGGGATCGTGAATAGGAAAGTGGTAGTGGAGAGTTATGAATTATAATGGGCAAGTGTTAGGAAAACGATTGTGGTGATATGAGTGAGTGTCTATGTACCCGTCCCCTAGTCGCTTATAGAAAAAAACAATAAAAATGTCGAAATATCAAGTTAATCAATTGGACTTCTGCCCCGAAAAACGATAAAATAATATCAAAAGGGTGGGATGAGGAAGTATGTTAAAGCCCGATACGAAAGGAGTTCTGGCTAATTCAGTAAAGGAACTTCTTAAAGATAATTCGTTTACCGATATAGGTGTTCAGGACATCGTGCGATACAGTCAAGTATCAAGAACAGCATTTTATAATCACTTTAAGGATAAATATGATTTTGTCTGCTGGATTTACAGAACAGATGCAGACAAGATTTGCAAAGGATTTACTGGTGAAAACTGGAGAAAATATCATACCAGAATTCTGGAGTATATGTTAGAGGAACGAGATTATTATATCAACGTTTCTTCTTATCGTGGGCAGAATTGTATAGAAGATTATGTGACTGATTATGCGGTGGCATGCATGGAAAGTCAATTGAAACGGGAGTTGGGAGTTTGCGAACTTTCGGAAGAAGTTATGATTTCACTTTATATGTGGAATTTGACAAGAACGACAGTAATTTTCAGGTGGATACGTTCGAAGGATAACAGAAGTCCTAAAGAAATGACACAACTGATATGCGGTTGTATACCGGAGCCAATCAGTGCATTCTATCATTAGTTTATGGGAAATATGTGAAGAGTTTCAAGAAACTGCGGATCATATTTCCCATAAACTTTTTATTATACACCTAATCAATGCCATAGAAGCTTTACATTTCGTGCTATTTGTTAACCTTATGAACAACAAGGAATGTTTGTAAATTCCGATTTCTATGAATTCCTTTTATAATCAAAGTGATATTTAGGTTATACTCTCGCAGAAGATGCAGACAAACTGGTGAGAGACAAAAAGGAGGATACTTTTATGAAGAAAAGAATCTTAGCGATCTTTCTTGCATCGTTTATGGCAGTAGGTTTGATTGCCGGATGTGGAGGAAAGAGTGAAGAGAAGACAACAGACACAAAAGAAGAGACACAAAAGGAAGAAGCAACTGGAGAAAAAATTGAAGGCGGTTCCATTGTTCGAGCAATGCCTACAGACATTTCAAGTTTAAATATCCTATACGAAACAGGTGATGAAGGAATGACTATGTTAAAACCTGTTTATGATCCGCTTTATATTGTTTCAAAAGATGGTGTTCGTTACTATCTTGCTGAAAGCCATGAAGTATCTGATGATGGACTTACGATTACAGTAAAGCTTCGCGACAATTTGAAATGGCATGATGGAGAGAGTATCACAACAGACGATGTACTGTGGAATTTTGAATTTCGTATGAATCCTGATAATAAATCAAGCAGTGGAACGAAAGTAAATCAGAAACCAGTTACAGTTGAAAAGATTGATGAATTGACATTTTCTGTGAAACTTCCAGAAGTTTCTGCTTCGTACGTGGCAACTCTCGGATCAATGAAACTGATTCCGAAACATGTCTATGAAGGAGAGGAAAACATAGCTTCTTCAGCATTGAACACTACACAGGGTGTTGGTTCTGGTCCATATAAAGTAAAAGAATGGAAAAAAGGCGAAAGTCTCACACTTGAAAAATTTGATGATTACTATCGCGATGTTAATCTTGATACAGTTATATTTAAAATTATGCCAAATGAAAGTGCACAGGAAATTGCATTTGAAAATGGAGAGTTGAATATTATTCGTGTATCTACCATTGACAAGTATGAAAAATATGCTGCAAATGACAATTATGAAATGGTAACATTGGACGAAGGCAGAATCAACTACATGGGATTTAATTCGAACAGTGAATTGATGAAAAACATTGAAGCCAGAAAAGCAATTGCGACGGCTTTAGATGTTCCTGCAATTGTAGAAGGAGCATATGGTTCTGACGACATTGCCGTTCCGGCGAAAACTGTTTTCTGTGATCAGAATTTCTATTATGAAGATATTGATGGATACAAACATGATCTTGAAGAAGCAAAAAAACTGGTAAAAGAAGCCGGACTTGAAGGAAAAACACTTCAGCTTGTTTATAACTCAAGCCGTGCAAATATGGAAGACTGTGCATTAATTATCCAGCAGCAGTTGAAAGAAGTTGGTATTAACGTTGAAGTAACTGGTTATGAAACACAAGGATTTTTTGAAAAATTCTTCTATACTGATTTAGGAGATTGGGATTTAGGATTGAATGGTTATTCAACAAATGGAGACAATCAGGGAGATGAGTACATGTTTAGTAATCAGGGATTTTTAAGTAAAAACTTATGTACAACTGATGAAATTGCCGATTTGTGGAATAAAGGAGATGCAACAACCGATCCAGAAGAACGTGCTCAGATTTATGCCGAATTACAGCAACAGATTAAAGATGCATATACAATGGTTCCGATCTCTGACTGCAACTTCATTTTAGCTGTAGACAAGCATCTAAAAGGATGTGATGCGATTAATGTAGTACCGGTATTCGAAGACTATACACAGCTTTACATGACAAATTAATAACTAATTAAAACTGTAAAAGAAGGGGTTGGAAGAACGGAATGTTTCTCACAGTCCCTTCTTTTTTTGAAAAGGAGACAATATGAGAAGGTATATTGTAAAAAGAATCTTGCAAATGATACCAGTAATTATACTTGTGTCAATCTTTTCGTTCATGATTATTCATTTTGCACCGGGAGATCCGATAAATATGTATATCAGGCAAGATATGACACAGCAGGAAATTGATGAGCTCCGCGTAGATTTGGGATTAGATGGCACAATCGCAGAACAGTATCTGGCATGGTTGTCAAATATTTGCAGAGGAAACTGGGGAAATTCATTGATTAATCATCAACCAGTTGCAAAACAGATTTTTGAAAAACTTCCTGCAACATTGCTTTTAATGGGGACGTCATTTGTTTTGTCAATTTTAATGTCAATTCCACTTGGTTTGGTGTCTGGAATGAAAAAAAATAAGGCTGCAGACCAGTTTATCAGCATATTTGCATATATTGGAATCTCTATTCCCGCTTTTTGGCTTGCGTTAATGTTGATAATCATCTTTTCGCTGAACTTGCACTGGCTTCCCAGTAATGGAATGAGAACAGTAGGAAGTAATTCGGTTCTTGATATTTTGTGGCATTTAATTCTGCCCGGGATCGTATTAAGCGTAGGGAATACAGCAGTATTTACACGATATATTCGTTCTAACACCATTACTCAGTTGGAAGAAGAATATGTTCTGACAGCAAAAGCCAAAGGTGTTTCAAAAAGACGAATTATGACAGGACATGTTTTGAAAAATTGTTTGCTTCCAATTATTACTATTGCAGGTATGAATCTTGCCAGTCTGGTTACCGGCTCCTTTATCATTGAATCAGTTTTTGGATGGCCAGGCATGGGAACTCTCGGAATGAGCGCTATTAATTCAAGAGATTACCCAATGATCATGGGATTTACAATGTTGTCTTGTGTAATTTTGATTATAGGAAATTTCATTGCGGATTTATTATATGGGGTGGCAGATCCACGAATTAAGCAGGAGGTAAAAAAAATACATGAATCTTGATAATGATAAAATAATATTGGAGGAAATAGAAAAAGAAGATGCATTTGATCCTGCAAATCGTGAAAATAAAGTGCAAGATGAAATTTATGAGAGAGGCATCTTCTATAATCTTCTGATGAGTTTAAAAGAAAACAAATTGGCAATCATCTGTTTGATTATTTTAATTATTATTATAATTGCCTCACTTCTTGCACCACTTTCCCCATATGATCCAGATGCAATGGATTTAAGGAGTAAGCTTTTACTGCCAAATAAAGAACATTTCTTTGGTACAGATAATTTAGGGCGAGATTACTTTACGCGCGCTTTGTATGGGGGGCGTGTATCATTGACTGTGGGGTTTTTCTCGATGTTGGTTTCAGTCATAGTGGGAACCATATATGGAACTATAAGTGGATATATAGGTGGTACAATAGACAATTTAATGATGCGTGCAGTAGATATTTTCATGTCTGTTCCAAGTTTTCTCCTGATTATCATAATTAATTCATTCCTTTCGCCAAGTATGTTTACTATGGTTGTTATTATTGGTATGTTCTCATGGATGGGAGTTGCCAGAATCGTACGTGCGGAGACAATGTCTTTAAAAGAAAGAGACTTTGTTCTTGCTGCTAAAAATATGGGGGCAGGAAATATGGAAATTATGCTCATACATATTATTCCCAATATGATACCATCGATTATAGTTGCCGCAAGTATAAGTATAGCTAGAGCCATTTTAACAGAGTCTTCTTTGAGTTTTCTTGGATTCGGAGTAAAACTTCCGATGTCTTCCTGGGGGAGTATGCTTCAGAATGCGCAATCTCAGATTATGGATGTGCCAACATTAGCCTTGTTCCCAGGAGCATTAATATTATTAACAGTACTTAGTTTTAATGTCCTTGGAGATGTTTTACGAAACGCATTAGAACCTAAAATGGTAAAATAAAGGAGTAAAAATATGACGGATAAAGAGTTGCAGGAATATGTTGTAAAAATGCGCAGACATTTTCACAAATATCCGGAACTTGGACTAAAAGAAGAAAAGACAAGTGCAAGAATACAAAAAGAGTTGGAAGAATTTGGATATAATGTCAAAAGATTTCAAAAGTGCCCTACAGGAATTATTGCTGAGATCCATGGCAGAAAACCCGGAAATAATATTGTAGCACTCCGGGCAGACATGGATGCTTTACCAATACAGGAGGAAAGCGGTGAATCTTTTTCTTCGAAAAATGCAGGTGTTATGCATGCATGTGGACATGATGCACATGTCGCTATGCTTTTGGGAGCTGCCCGATTGTTAGCAGAGGCGGCAGATGATTTTGGCGGTACAGTTCGCCTTTTATTTGAACCGGCAGAAGAATTTGCCGGGGCCGGAAAACAGATGTTGGCTGAAGGTGCTTTAGACGGGGTTGAAACAGCTTTTGCGATTCATGTTCAAGAAGGAATTCCTACGGGGAAAATCCGGGTACAAGAGGGGATTTGTATGGCTGGAGCAGGGTTCTTTTCACTTACTGTTAAAGGAAAAGGCGGACACGGTTCAGCGCCAGACTGTGGTATTGATGTGATTCCGGCGGCATCAGCTATTGTAATGAACTTACAGACGATTATAAGCAGAGAAATAAGTCCACTAGACTCGGCAGTTGTATCTGTTGGAACGTTTCATGCTGGAACAAAAGCAAATATTATTGCAGATGAAGCGCAACTTACAGGATCTTTAAGATATTACAGCAAGAAAATTCAAGAGCAGTTGCCGGTGGCTGTAAGACGTGTAGTTGAGTCTACTGCTGCTGCTTATCGTGTTCAGACAGATTTAATTTGCCAGTGTGGTCTGCCGCCGGTAATCAATGATGCAAATTGCAGTCGTTTGGCAACAGAGTGTGCAGTTGCGTTAATGGGACACAAATGTCTTTATGAGGGAAATCCTTCCACAGGTTCTGATGATTTTGCCTATTATCTGGAAAAAGTTCCAGGTGTATATGCGTTTTTAGGAGTTGGAAATGAATCGGAAGAAGAACGAAGTCCGGCACATAGCAGTGGCTTCAAAATTGACGAAAGTATGCTGTATTTTGGAGCACGCATGTATACAGAATATGCATTGCGTTATTTGAAAGGGAGAAATTCAGATGAATAATTTAATTGAGGTGAAAAATCTGTGTGTCTCATATCAGACTTATGCGGGCGAGGTGAAATCTGTCAGGGGTGTTAACTTTACGGTAGAAGAAGGAGAAACTCTTGCAATAGTAGGAGAATCCGGGTGTGGAAAAACAGTAACAGCCAAGACGATCATGGGACTGATCCAGTCACCTGGTATAGTGAAAGAAGGCAGTGAAATTATTTATGCGGGTAAGAATCTGATAGGGCAGTCTGAAAGAGAATGGGAATCTTATCGTGGTGGAGAATGTGCCATGATTTTCCAGGATGCTTTGGCAGCTTTGAATCCAACCATGTCCGTTGGAAAGCAGATAGCAGAAAATCTTATCATACATAAAAAAATGAAAAAAAAGGATGCGATGAAGAAAGCAGTTGAACTTCTTGGAAAAGTTGGAATCCCGGAGCCTGAAAAGAGAATAAAGCAGTATCCACATGAATTTTCGGGAGGAATGAGACAACGAGTTATGATAGCAATTGCTCTCGCATGCAGTCCGAAACTGTTAATTGCAGATGAACCAACCACTGCGTTAGATGTGACGATACAGGCACAGATTTTGGAATTGTTGAAAGAATTGCAAAAAGAACTAAAAACATCTATAATATTAATTACGCATGATTTAGGGGTCGTAGCAGATATGGCAGACCATATTGCTGTCATGTATTCTGGAAAAATTGTTGAAAAGGGATGTGGACGAGATATTTTTTATCATCCGAGACATCCATATACATGGAGTCTTCTAAATGCGGTTCCAAGACTGGATGGAGATCGAAAGAAGAATCTAGTATCTATTGAGGGCACTCCACCAGATCTTCTTCTTCCGATTAAAGGATGTGCATTTGCAGACAGATGTCCGTACTGTATGAATATCTGTACAAGACAGGAACCACCGGTATTTCAGTTTGATGGAAATCATAAGGCATCTTGTTGGTTACATCATGAAAAAGGAAAAAAAGAATGTCCATTTGAGACGGGAGGCGCATTATGTGTGGAAAAAGCATAAAAATGGAACCAGTCCTTAAAGTATCCCATTTGAAAAAATATTTTCCTATGGGGAATAATCAGATATTGAAAGCAGTTGATGATGTTTCGTTCGAAATATATCAGGGAAAAACCCTTGGGTTGGTAGGGGAGTCGGGATGTGGAAAAACAACCTGTGGGCGAACCTGTACAGGTTTATATTCCCGTACCGGAGGACAAGTGTTATTTAAAGGACAGGATGTCCATGAGATGCGTGGAAAAGACAGGAAAGATTTTACCAAAAAAGTACAAACAATTTTTCAGGATCCATATGCTTCTCTAGATCCACGTATGAAAGTGAACGACATTATAGCAGAAGGAATGCGGATTCATCATATGGCTTCCAAAAAGGAAGAACGGGAAATAGTACAGGAATTGTTAAGACAGGTAGGTCTTCAAAGTGAGCATGCAAACAGATACATTCACGAATTTTCCGGCGGACAGCGTCAAAGGATTGGAATTGCAAGAGCATTAGCAATTCATCCGGAATTTCTGGTATGTGATGAACCTATTTCTGCACTGGATGTTTCTATTCAGGCACAAATTGTAAATTTACTTCGGGAAATGCAGGATAAAATGGGGCTTACATATTTATTTGTAGCACATGATCTTTCTATGGTGAGACATATTTCAGATCAGGTTGCTGTAATGTATCTGGGTAAAATTGTAGAATTAACATCTTCAGATGAATTATACTCACATCCTGTCCATCCATATACACAGGCGCTTTTGTCTGCAATTCCGATACCTGATCCTGATGTAGAAGCAACACGAGAACGTATTGTTTTAAAAGGCGATGTGCCTAGTCCGATTTCACCCCCAAAAGGATGCCGTTTCCGAGGAAGATGCAAGTATGCAACTGCCAAATGCGGGGAAATCGAACCTGAAATGAAACAGATTGGAACGGGTCATTTTGTGGCCTGCCATTTGTATAACAAGGAGGATGCATAAATAATGAAGTATGATTTTACAACAATTATGGATCGTTTAGGAAAGGATGCCATAGCAGTTGATGTGCCGGAAAAATCCCCGGCATTCGGACCTCGTGATGAGGGGTTTGATTTTATCCCCATGTGGGTAGCGGATATGAATTTCGCGACCGTCCCGACTGTGCAGGAAGCAATCAGCGAGCGACTTTCGCATCCGGCATTTGGATATTTTTCAACAAGAGAAGAGTACTATCAGGCGATCATCAACTGGCAGGAGACACGGAACCATGTCACTGGTCTCACGAAGGAATGTATCGGATACGAGAATGGTGTACTTGGCGGACTTGTCTCAGCGCTAAATGCATTTGCAGCTCCCGGAGACAGTGTTCTGGTACACAGTCCGACTTATATCGGGTTCACAGGAAGTATTACCAATGCCGGATACAAGATCGTCCTCAGTGAGCTCAAACGTGATGCAGAAGGAATCTGGCGAATGGATTATGACGACATGGATCAGAAGATCAAGAAGAATAAGATCCACGTTGCGGTCTTCTGCAATCCGCATAATCCGACCGGAAGAGTATGGGAGCGCGAAGAGCTGGAAAAAGCAATGGAAGTGTATCGGAAGAATGACTGTATCGTGATTTCAGATGAAATCTGGTCCGATATCATTTTAAATGGAAATCATCATACTCCGCTGCAGTCGGTCAGCGAAGATGCAAGAAATCGTACAATGGCACTTTACGCACCGAGCAAGACATTTAATCTGGCGGGACTGATTGGAAGCTATCATATTATTTATAATTCTTATCTGCGTGACCGCGTACGCGCCTGCAGCAGTAAGTGCCATTATAATTCCATGAATGTATTGTCCATGTATGCTCTGATGGGAGCTTACAGACCGGAAGGTATGGAATGGGTCGATGAACTGCGGGAAGTATTGTCCGGAAATGTGAACTACGCATATGATTATATTCTGGAACATTTTGATGGCGTGACGTTAAGCAAGCCGCAGGGAACCTATATGTTGTTCCTGGACTGCACCGAGTGGTGCGAAAAAAATGGCAAGACGATGGATGAGCTACTGAAAGCGGGATATCGTGTAGGTGTCGGCTGGCAGGATGGAAGACCGTTTCACGGAGAACATTCGATCCGAATGAATTTGGCGCTTCCGTTTACAAGGGTGCAGGAGGCGTTTGAACGATTGGATAAGTATGTTTTCAATCCATAAACTTATTTAGGGATGAAACTTCGATTGTTTTTCCCCATTCCGCATGGTATAATTTTCTGACAGAAAAGGAAACTTTTCAGACTTTTGATGATGAAGATAAAGGAGAATGTATGGAAAATTTTACATTTTATGCACCAACGTATTTTGCGTTTGGCAAAGACACGGAAAATGAAACAGGAAAATATGTAAAACGTTTCGGGGGAACAAAAGTATTGATTCACTACGGCGGCGGTTCCGTTATCCGCTCCGGACTGCTTGAGCGCGTGAAGAAATCATTGGAAGAAGAACAGATTGGTTATGTAGAACTTGGCGGTGTAAAGCCGAATCCGAGAAGCGGACTCGTATATGAAGGAATCGAACTCTGCCGGAAAGAAGGCGTGGATTTTATTCTCGCTGTGGGTGGAGGGAGCACGATCGACTCAGCCAAAGCGATCGCGGCAGGCGTCCCGTATGATGGGGATTTCTGGGATTATTATCAGGGCGGTATTGTAAATGAGGCCGTGCCGATCGGTACGGTGATCACAATCTCGGCAGCAGGAAGCGAAGGCTCTGCTGATTCTGTCATCACGAAAGAAGAGGGAATGTATAAGCGATCCACTACGGGGGAAGCACTGAGACCCAAATTTACGATTATGAATCCTGCCCTGACGCAGACACTGCCGGCTTATCAGACTGCGTGCGGCATTACGGATATCATGGCACATTTGTACGAGCGTTATCTGACGAATACCAAAGAAGTGGAATGTACAGACCGGATGATCGAAGCTCTGCTTCTGACGATGATCCACGAGGGGCCAAGAGTGATCGAAGATCCGGATAATTATGATGCACGTGCCAATATCATGTGGGCCGGGATGATGGCGCATAATAATTCCTGTGGTGTGGGAAGAAGTCAGGACTGGACGAGCCATTGCATTGAGCATGAGCTTTCGGCAATGTATGACTGCGCACATGGTGCAGGGCTTGCTGTGGTTATGCCGGCTGTCTTTACTTATAATCTTCACCATGATGTCATGCGTTTTGCGCAGATCGCGGTAAGAGTATGGGGATGTCAGATGGATTTCCAGAATCCGGAGAGAACAGCAAAAGAAGGAATCGAAGCACTCAGGAATTTCCTGATTTCAATTGGTATGCCAAAAAATTTTGAAGAACTCGGAGCAAAAGAAGAAGATATTGAGAAACTTGCATATACCTGCTGCTATGGAGATGTGGAAAACGGAACAACCGGTGGTTTTGTTACATTGAATCAGCAGGATGTGGAAAATATATATCGCCTGATGCTGTAAAAATGAATTGGATACGCGAAAACCCGCCAACCTTTCGGCTGACGGGTTTCGTTGTTTTTATAGTTATCTAAAGGAATGAGAGTAAAGTGTGGCAATCGGGTTCCCCCGATTGCGCTACTTTATGAGGGGGGAGATAGTTGTGTTATCAACTATCTGGTACTTAGTATACCCTGAAAATATGTCCAAAATGTGATGAGACCATTAAAGAAATCGAAAAAATATAAAAAACTTCTTAAGAAAGCTACAAAAAATGTCTTAATTATTCTTTGCTGTGATAAGATAAAGGCAAATAGCGATGTGGAGGTGCTGCATATGAGGATTACCAATCTTCGGATTAAAAATTTCAAATCTATCCGTAATATGTACATCAAAGAGATTGAAAATGCATTAATTCTGGTGGGAAAGAATAATACCGGAAAGACAGCAGTGCTGGAGGCCGTCTGTGCGGTGGGCGGGACCTATCAGATCTGTACGGAAGATTTTCAGGAAGACTTCCCGAATATTGAAATATTTATGACGCTTGAGATAACAGAAGAAGATTTGCATGTACTTCATCAGAACGGCATTGTAAGTCAGTACAGAAGATATGATATCTGGTTTCAGGATTTCTGCAAAAAACTGCCTTCTTTTCAAGACGGTGAAGTGGACTTTGAGTTTGTGGCGAATCGGGATGGAAAGATACGTTATAGTGATGGTGTGAAGAAGAATAACCCTTATATTTTAGAGGTATTTCCGAGAATTTATCACGTAGATGCACAGAGAAATCTCAGGCAGCTTCAGGATGATATTCTTCTGCTTCAGGAGGATGAACTGCTCAAGAAGATGCGTGCGGATTGTTGTATGTTTGAACGCGCCAAGAAGTGTACACATTGTTTTTCATGTATCGGACTGATCAATCAGAAAACGCCGGAAGAAATGAATGCGTTTGAGGCGGCTAAGCTTCTGGATTATAAGCTTTACCAGCTGAATCTGGATGCATTTGCGAGAAAAGTGAATCAGAATTTCCGCAAAAACGGCGGACAGGCGGAGATTATTTATTCTATGAATCGTGACGTGGAACGTATGCTGCAGGTGACTGCCGAGATACGGGGAAAATCCAGGAATGAAACACATCCGGCGGAACACATGGGCAAAGGGATGAGGAGTATTTACATGCTTTCCCTTTTGGAAACAGGACTGGATGATGAGAATGCGCTCCCATGCATTGTGATCGTGGAGACGCCGGAAATCTTCCTGCATCCACAGCTCCAGAAAGTAAGTGGAGATATTCTGTATCGGCTGGCAAAACAAAAGCAGGTCATGTTTTCCACACATTCTCCGAACCTACTTCCCAATTTCAACAATCGTCAGATTCGCCAGATTGTAGAGGATGAGGACGGATTTTCGCAGGTGAAAGAGAAGACGGATATCAGTGCGGTGCTGAATGACCTGGGATACTCGGCAAATGATCTGATGAACGTGGATTTTGTATTCATCGTGGAAGGAAAGCAGGACAAAAGCCGTCTGCCGCTTCTTCTCAGAAAATACTATTCCGAGATATATGATGAACAGGGAAAGCTCTCCAGAGTTGCGATTATTACAACGAACAGCTGCACAAACATCAAGACGTATGCGAATTTAAAATATATGAACCAGATTTATCTGAAAGATTCGTTCCTTATGATCCGTGATGGAGACGGCAAAGACAGTGAAAAGCTGAAGCGCAGTTTGTGTCGTTATTATGAAGAACGCAATCTGGAGGACGCAGACGGACTGCCGCGCGTGACAGAGAAAAATGTACTGATTTTGAAGTATTATTCTTTTGAAAATTATTTCTTTAATCCCTGTATTATGGCGAAGATCGGGATCGTTGATTCGGAAGAAGCGTTTTATGAAGCGTTCCTCGTAAAATGGAAGGAATATTTGTATCGCCTTTCCAGCGGCAAAAAGCTTCGGGAAGTAATCGGACATGATCTTATATGTGTGCAGGATGTGAAAGATCATATGGAAGAGATTCGGATCCATATGCGGGGACATAATCTTTACGATATTTTCTATGGAAGGTACAAGGACCGAGAGGAAGAAATCCTTGGAGAATATATCGATCTGGCGCCGAGAGAGGATTTTGAAGACATTCTTGACGCGATAGACCGATTTATCTATTTTGAAAATCGAAAATGTTAAGTGAAATTATTGAAATGGCAGGTGTGATTATTCCTGTTGCGGTGGTCGTGGTAATCCTTGTTCTGTTTTTGGCTACAGAGTATGTGAAAGCATCTCCCGATACGGCATTTATCATTTCCGGTCTGAGGAAACAGCCAAAAGTCCTGATCGGTAAAGCAGGCATCAAGATTCCGTTTCTTGAAAAGAAGGATGCTTTGAATCTGCAGTTGATTCCAATCGATGTGAAGACATCGAGTGCGGTTCCGACAGCCGATTATATTAACATCCGGGTCGATGCGGCCGTCAATGTGAAGATCAGTGATGATGAACAGAGACTTGGACTGGCGGCTCAGAACTTCCTGAATCAGCCGACAGACTATATCAAGCAGGTTGCAAGAGAAGTTCTGGAAGGTAACATGCGTGAGATCGTCGGCAAGATGAATCTGGAGGAAATGGTTTCAGACCGCCAGAAATTTGCGACACTTGTAAAAGAGAACTCCGAGCCGGACCTTGCGGCGATGGGACTTGATATTGTCAGCTTTAACGTGCAGAATTTTGTGGATGAGAATGGTGTCATTGAGAACCTTGGTGTGGATAATATCGTTAAGATCCAGAAAAATGCGGCGATTTCAAGAGCAGAAAGTGAAAAAGAAATCGCCCGGGCTCAGGCGATCGCCAAGAAAGAGGTGAACGATGCACAGGTAAGTTCCGAACTGGAGATTGCCAATGCAATTGCAAAAGCACAGAAAGAAAAAGCAGTTGTAAAGGCGGAGGCTGACAGAGAGTCAAAAGAAGCGCAGATCAATGCGGAACCACTCGCAAAAGTTGATAAGATTACGATGTACGGTGAAGGAAATTCCGCAAAACTGATGAAAGATATTATGGGAACTCTGAATCAGGTGACGGATGGACTCAAAGAATCCACAGGAATTGATCTGCAGGCAGTGCTGGCAGGATTTGCCGGGGCGAAAATAGCTGAAAACAGTGACAAGAATGATAATGAATAAAGAAAATCCGCCAGTCATGGGGACTGGCGGATTTCTTTATCGTTATCTAAAGGAATGAGAGTAAAGTGCGGCAATCGGGAATCCCCGATTGCGCTTACTTTATGAGGGGGGAGATAGTTGTGTTATCAACTATCTGACTCTAAGTATATACTGAAAATGTGTCTAAAGTATGAGTAGATTCTAAAAGAAATCGAAAATTTCTTAAATGAAAATTAATTTTGCGTGATTTTGAAGAACCCTTGTCAATACGGCAAAAACATCTTGAAACCCAGTAAAATCAAGCATTTCAAGTATTTATATCATTTATTATCCGCTCATGATAAAACGAGAATAATCAAAACGGTTAGTAACACGTTAGTGACAAATCAACTTATCTTAATCTTTTCGATTTCATCCCGAAGGTCGTCGAGATCGCGGTGACCATACACACTGTTTGTAATGTCCCCTTTAAACGCATGTCCAAGCATTCGCTTCCGGTCGTTCTCGTTTACCTTGTACTTTTCGCAGAGACGCGAGAACGTATGTCTGCAATCGTGAGGTGTGTGCTTTTCAACTCCAGCGCGGCTGAGAGCGTCATACATGGACAATCTGAATGCATTGGTAGAAATATTCAAAAGCGAACCGAATCGCTTTATTCGACGTTTTACAAGATCGTATATTCCGGAATGGATTGGAACAATGCGATCCCTGCCGGCAGCAGTTTTTACACCACCCTGAAAATACTTCTTCTTCAGATCCACTTTGAGCGTTTTGTAGGCTTTGATTCTGAATCCGGAGTAACACATAATCAGAATCATTTCAATAATCTCATCATCTTTGTTATCCCAAAGAATTTTCAGTTCTGCGTCTGTGAATGGCACTCCGTGCTCATCGTCCTCTTCCTTCTTGATCTGAAGATGCGCAGAATAATCCTTTTCTGCCAGCTCATAGATCTCAGCAAAGGCATACATCTGATGCAGCAGTGAAAGAATCAGCTCTAGAGAAGAGTGCTTCAGACCGCAATCATCCAAGACGCTCTGCAGATCGTCATGACGAAGCTCTGCAAAAGCACGATCGTGGATGGCAGAGCAGTTCTTGAATGCAGCTCTGGTGGAATAGAGCGAAGCTTCAGAGTATTTCTTTCCGGAATCCACGTACTTATAATTGTAGAACCGTTCATACACCTCTGCGAAGGTTGGGAGCTTCTCCTGAGATGTTTCTGTATCTTTCCTGAATGCCTGGTTGTAATCTGCCAGAAGAGCATCCGGATTTCCTTTCAGGTGATTCAATGTCCGCTCGAATCCAGGATAGTATGTCCCCGCATGGTAAGCGGTAAGCACAGAGAAACCTTTCATATAATCGTCCACGTAACAGATCGCCTTAACTGGTGCATATTGGCCGGGCGCGATCAGCTCCGTGGCGGGCGGATATACCGCGAATGGGTTTCGCCGGTTCCCGGAAAGCTTCTTGATGCTTCCGTAGCCGTTTGGTAGCTTGGGATATTTCTTTGGTCTTGCCATGTTAATCATCTCCTTTTGTGCGACGTCGCACATTTTTGGTATAAAAATAACAGCCAGCGAAGAACATGAGTTCCGCTTGCGTGGCTGTTCCGAAGATGATACAATATATTTGCTTAGAGAACTGTATATCTTCGGATATGTAGTTTGTATGAACCGTTCCTGTTGGCGCAGGGGCGGTTTTGTTTATTTAATGGCATCGTTTACAAGGTTCATATCCCATAGCTTCAGCTTCTGACTGCGTCACTTGCGTTGGGTTTTTCATACCGCTACAAGAGGAGTTGCTGTGATACTTGCTTCCACTTTGAGGTATCCAAACCATGCGTTCTTGCTGTTCTTGAGTTTGATTTGGTTCAGATGTTTGCGCCGAATCTGTCGTTTGCACTTCGGTTCCAGCGTCTTCGATGCTTCCCGGGGAATAGTCATTGCATGGTTCTGTATTCCAAGATATATTTTCGCCATCAGATTCCGCGATAATTGTGCCCTGCTTATCGGTTCTATATAATGATATATTCATTGACGATAATTTATCGAGGGTATCTTTATCTGGATGTCCATATTGATTATCAGCACCACAGCTGATTACTGCAAATTCGGGTACTGTTTTCTGGAGGAAGTCCCAGCTCGTTGAACTTGCTGATCCGTGATGCCCCAAACACAATACATCACAAGATAAATTGATTCCAGAAGCAATCATGTCAGCTTCGCTACCTGATTCTGCATCTCCGGTCAAAATAAAACCGTTCTCCCCACAAGTAATTTTAATTGCAACAGAGTTATCATTACTTTCGCTTTGATTGATCTCTTTAGGTGATAGAATTGTAAATTCAGTTGATCCTAATTCAAAAACGTCGCCAACAGATGGATGCTGTACTTCGAGGTTCTTTGATGATACGGTATCTATGAATGACTGATATAGATTGGAATCGTGAATATAATCCGATCCTATGACGTTTTCTACATTAAATGCATTCAAACAACCAATCAAACCGCTTAAATGATCATCGTCGTAATGAGAAGAAATTAAATAATCGATAGTTTCCACGTTTTGTTCTTTTAGATAGGACACGACAAAGCTTGAGGTGCTTCTGTCGCCACCGTCATAAATTAAGTTCTTCCCGTCTGATTGTACTAGAACGGACAATCCTTGTCCGACATCAATAAAATGAACTTTTACCTTATGAGCATTTGTATTTACTGGTTGATTTTCATCACTTTCCCCAGTGTTATCGTCAAGTTGCGCTTGCGACACGACCTTTATATCTTCCATGCCGCTTTGGACATTCCCATTGGCTGTAAAGAATACAGAAGCTTCCCCCTCCGATTCAAACGAAATAATTGCCTTTCCGTCTTTATATTCCAATTGTGCAATTGGATTTTCGGACATCTCCAAAGATTTGATTTTTGCATCACTTGGAATGGGAGTGACTTTTATTTCGACTTTATCAGAAACAGTGAATTCTGTCTTGCCCCACTCAACATTAATACCTGATAATTCTGGCGTCGCCTTCATTCCAATAAAAACAAATAATGAAGTGATAGCGACAACGGATGAAATAATCAGATTTCTCGTCCTATCAGTCCGATCTTTTTTTACGAAAAAAAAGATGATCGCTCCGATAGCTGGAATCCAAGCGTAGGAATATATCGCAATAGCGATACATAACAGAAAGGCAAACAGTAGAACTGTTCCACAACCGGATCCGCCATTAGGCTTTTTCTTTGACATAATAAAATCCTCTTTTCTCTTTATTTACCTTACACTTTTTATATAAACGCTAGACGCGATGTTTTTATAATGATAATAATCTGCATACAATCTTTTGCGTTAGATCGTTTTGCTGTGTTGCGGTCAACTTCGATGATGTCCGTATTACGATTGTACCTAATACTACATGTGAACCTGGATTCAAAAATCCCGATCCATCGAACGACGACAAATATAAATTACGTTTTTCAGCGTCTTCGACGTTAGGATAAACTTCTATTCCTCCTCCACACTCAGTCCCTTTGTCGACTACATCGTTTCCATATACTTCGTCTTGATTTATCCAAGGACTGGAAAAGTACGTTGCAGATGTATATCCGCCTTGCTTGTTTAACATTCCATTAGGATCATGATCTTCTGTAACGGCTTGGCAAGAAGAGATTCCTTCAATGCCTTGAAGGCGCTGTATAATGAAATCACCACTCGGATTTGTTATTTGCATCATTTGCTTAACGCTGTTTTCTAATGCCTTTTTCTTGATATCGATGTTAGAAATAACATCCGAATAGTCTAAAGGATCTGATAACTCCTTAGTAGCTTTTACAATGTTTTCAGTTTCATCTGGCAATTTGGGAATTTCCCTCTTTGCAAGATTTGCGTCCGATATGGCTACGGTAAGATCGTTAATTGTCGTTTCATCGTATACGGGAGATCCAGTATTTAATACTTCTTTAGCGGAATTAATCGCTTCATCGAGTTCACGATTTTTCTCGTTCACTTTGGCTGCCGCATCATTGAATGCTGATACAGCGTTGTCGTACGGTTTTTTTATTAGAAAATACCACGAACTGAAACCGGCCGCCACGATAGCTAAAATTGCAATTAATAAAGCAATTTTAAGTTTTTTGTTACTTTTCATTTGTTATCCTCTTCTTTCCACCTTACACTATATATATAAACGCTGTGCGGTTATATCGTTTTAAAATCCAATATTTTTTCTTCGTATCCCATAATTCTTGCTATTTGATTTTTTGTCATTCCTGGATTATCAAGAATTACAGAATCCGGTATTAATAATTCTGCAGCAAACGTGTTTGCTTCATTTTCATACTTGGTTTTAACAAAATGCGTTCTCGTATCCATAAAAAGAGCATTGGAATTTTTATGCAAAAACATATGTCCAAGCTCATGAGCGCAGACAACTTTTTGTTCATTCTCCGAGAGCTCATCATCTATATAGATAATGTTGTTCCGCTGAAAGTACTGATAAAATCCGCGCACATCTCTTAATGGATAATACACAAGTATCACATTGAGATTCTTAACGATCTCAAGCGGATTCCGGCTGTTATATTTTCTGGCCAGTGAATTCGCTTTTTGTTTAATATTCATATAATCAATCCTTTTTGTACTTTTTGGGAGTGTACTTCTCTTTGTTCTTCTTTTTGGCCATCTCCATGCCGATCTGCATAGCTGACAAAATAGAATCTATAGCTTCCTGGCTTGCTGGCTGACCATCAAACATGAGACCTTCCTGCTTAAGCAAAAGTTCCGTGTTCTGCAGGATGTTTTCTATATCTTTTTGATCTTTGGGATTCAGCTGAGGTTCTTTTTTGTCAGTTTCTTTCCCAGTTCTCAGATATTCAGCAGTTACACCAAAAAAATCTGCAATCTTCTGAATTTTTTCATCCTTTGGTTTGCTACGTCCGCTTTTCCAATCGGAGAAGGTTGATTTTGTTATTCCGGTTGCTTTTACAACGTCTGCATCTTTAACTCCCATTGCATCCCTTAACTTGCAATAAATCTCATACATATTACACCTCTAAAAAAAGTTATGAATTCCGTACAAAAATGTATTGACAAGTTCTGATATCCGCACTATAATAAAACCATAAAGTTCGGAAATCAAAACAGAATTGTGGCTCAATTCAATGTCAATGTATCTGGTAAATATATTGTAACTGATTTCCGAACTAAAATCAATAGAAAGTTCGGAAATGAGGTGATTTTTTATATGTATGAAAAATATGTCGAATTAAGAGACAAGAAGCATGTTACTGATTATCGCGTGTCCGTAGATACTGGAATTACAAAATCAACATTTACGGATTGGAAATCAGGAAGAAGCAAGCCCAAAATGGATAAGCTATCCATTCTTGCCGACTACTTCGGAGTATCTATCGAATACTTCTTGGAATGATAGTAGCGAATCAGGTGTCCTATAAAAAGAACATGATAAGCGAGGTGATGAAAAAAATGTGGATGATTGTAATTTGCATTGGAAGTTCTGCTTTAACTTCAATTATATTCACGAGAGTATTAGCTACCCGCTACTTCGAAATTGTAGATGGATATGTCCAGGACATGTGTGAAGCAACAAAGCAGTTCGCTGAATGTATTAAAGATATCAACAAGCGAGGTGAACCACATTGAAAGAAGTATACCTTACAGCCGGAGAAGCATCGAAAGGGATTGGAATCCCGGCAAAAGTAATCATCTTCATGGCGCAGAAAGGACTCACCAAAGCGGTGGATATTATACCGCCGAGTAAGGGCGGGCGCCAGAGGAGATATATCATTAAAACGAGGAAGTTCTGCGATGAGCTCGGGATTCCATTCATACCAGAGGGAGGTGATTAAAATGTGCAGAGATAACGAAAGACTGATGAAAGGCGTGGACCGCGAGATTGAAGTCGAAGACAAACTCGAACTGATCGGATCAATCGGAGCGTCGCTGTTTACGGTGGTATTTACATTTGGAATGTTTTTTCTTTGGCTGATGGGAGTGGGTTAAGATGGCAATTAAAAGTATGAGAACGAAAACATTTATCAAGAAAATTGATGATGAATTAAAGCTGTTTGACGGTGTTGACCTGGGAGACGATACAACGAACAACTATTTAAAATTGGCGGTGTATTACATGGGACTCGTTGCAGACTGTTTGCAAAGCAGTGAGCGCAAAACTGTAAAAATTAAAAAGTGCCCTGGAGCGGCAACTCCGGACGGGCACACAGAAAAATAACCAAATTAATTGTAAAACGGAATGGAGAAAAAAGCAATGGCAAACGTGAAGATTGAACCAGAAAAAAGAGAATTGTTTCATCAGATATTGGATTTGGTTCTTGATATTAACGAATCGGATTCAAAGGATACGGCGTTCATGTATTTCGGTGGACATGTTGATGTTATTAGCGTAGATGTATGTACCAACGGATGGGATAGCAAATACGATCCGGATGTAAGAAGTAATTTTTATATCGAAAGCAATATATCAAAATATAAAGAAACAGTACAGAAACTCTCAGAAGTAAAGGAGAATATGCATGTATTATAACGAATGTCCATTCTGTGGATGCAATCTGGATCCGGGAGAAGCATGCGATTGCCAGAAGGAAAAAGATGAATGTGAGGAGGTAACCAATGAATCTTAAGAAATTAGTATCAACAGTTGGTATGAGTCATGAAGAATGGCTTGCACATAGAAAGAATGGAATCGGAGGCTCTGATGCTGGCGCAATTTGTGGATTGAATCCTTACAAATCTGCAGTTGCCGTCTATCTCGATAAGACATCAGCCGTTACGGAAGCAGAAGATAATGAACATATGCGTCAAGGCCGTGATTTGGAACAGTATGTAGCACAGCGCTTCATGGAAGATACAGGGAAAAAGGTAAGAAAAGCAAATGCAATTTTCGTACATCCGGAACACGATTTCATGTTCGCGAATGTGGACCGGTTAATTGTTGGAGAAGATGCGGGACTGGAATGCAAGACCGCATCTGCTTATGCAGCAGATAAGTGGAAGGACGGTAAGATCCCTGCCGAATATGAATTGCAGTGCCATCATTATATGGCTGTGACCGGAGCGAGTGCATGGTATATAGCATGTGTCATTTTAGGGCAGCAATTCGTGTGGCAGAAAATTGAGAGAGACGAAGAAACCATTCAGATGCTTATTGAACTGGAATCGGATTTCTGGAACAACAATGTTTTAGTGGAAAATATGCCAAGTCCTGATGGAAGTGAAGATGCAGATAAAGTGATTAAGGAAAAATATGCGTTCTGTGTTCAGAATAAATGCATCGATCTGTTTGGATTTGACGATAAGCTGAATCGGAGAAAAGAGATCATTGAGTTAGAAGAAAAGCTCAAGAAAGAAAAGAACCAGATTGAACAGGAAATCAAGATTTTTATGGATGATGCAGAAAAAGCAGAAAGTAAAGAGTATTCGGTGAATTGGAAAACTGTAAACAGGAATGGTGTTGACAGTGAGAAGCTTAAAAAAGAATATCCGGATATCTATAAGAAATGTATGAAAACATCATCAAGCAGACGGTTTACTGTAAAAGAAATCGCATAAGAAAGGGAGAAGAATATGGCAGTAAAAGAACAGCTTGCGGAACGTACCGCAAATGAGGGAAAGGTAAAACTGACAAAGAACATGAGCATTTCGGATATGATCAAGGCGATGCAGCCGGAAATCAAAAAAGCATTACCGGATGTGATTACACCAGAGCGTTTCACGAGAATGGCTTTGTCGGCATTAAACACAACCCCAAAGCTTCAGGAATGCAGTCAGATGTCATTCCTTGGCGCTCTTATGAACGCAGCGCAGTTGGGATTAGAGCCCAACACTCCGCTTGGACAGGCTTATCTTATTCCATATAAAAATAAAGGAAAACTTGAATGCCAGTTCCAGGTTGGATACAAAGGACTTTTGGATTTGGCATATCGTAATCCGCAGATCCAGACCATTCAGGCACAGTGCGTATACGAGAACGATGAGTTTGAATATGAATTGGGACTGGAACCGAAGCTGGTTCATAAACCGGCAATCGGAGATAGAGGAGCACTGGTATTGGTATATGCGCTTTGGAAATCCAATAATGGCGGATTTGGATTTGAGGTAATGAGCAAAACAGACATTGATGCTCATGCACGGAAATTCAGTCAGAGCTTTGGCAGCAGTTTTTCCCCGTGGAAGACAAATTATGAGGAAATGGCGAAGAAGACGGTAATTAAAAGATGTCTGAAATATGCACCAGTGAAATCAGATTTCGTAAGAGCAATGACGAATGATGAGACTATCAAATCAGATATCTCTGTTGATATGAGCGAAGTGCTGGATGAGCAGGAACCAATCGTCGATGCGGAATATGAGGAGATTTCAGAACCTCAGAAAGCAAATTAATTTAAGTATCTCCTTTGATTAGCATATCACACATGTAACTGTTAACGATGATCTTGACCATGTCGGTGAAAACACCGGCATGGTAGAAAGGAGAAATATGGATACAGTGACGTTTCACGTTCCGGGAAAGCCACAAGGGAAAGCCAGGTCAAAGACATTCCACAATAATGGTGTGACAAGGACCGTTACTCCGGATAGGACTGTCTTGTATGAGAATTTGATCAAAGACCGATTCCTGTATGCTGCAGGCGGATTTTATTTGGAGAGAGGAAAACCGGTATCACTTAGGATCGTAGCAAGGTTCCTTCCGCCAAATAGCGCTTCCAAGAAGCGTAAGGCAGATATGCTGGAAGGACGAGAGCTCCCTTTAAAGAAACCGGATATGGATAATATTGTTAAGGTGGTTGCAGATGCATTAAATGGCGTTGCATACCACGATGATACGCAGATTGTATTTGTATCTGCGAAGAAGTGCTATTCAGCTGTTGAAGGGTTGGATGTCACGGTAGAAGAATATCGGGAAAGGTAGGTGTTATTATGGGGCGCGGTGCTCCTAATAAACCAGGACTTACATACTTTCCGAAGATGCTTGATTTTTACGAAGATGATAAAATCTTCGATTTACTGGACCGATATGGTCCTTTGGGTGTGACGATTTATGATTGCATACTCTGTATTGTGTACAAAAATGGTTACTATGCCGAGATCCCCTTGGATAAGCTATCGAAAATGATCATTAAGATGATCGGGAACAAGTGGGTGAAGAATCAAAAGGTTGTCGTGCAAGTGGTGCACTTCTGCTCTGAGATAGGCCTCTTAGATGATGGCCTCATGAAAGAAAACATCATCACCTCTGTTGGAATTCAGCGGCGTTATTACGATATAGCAGTAAAGCGCATGAAAAGACAGCTCTATAGTGACAAGTATTGGCTCCTCAAAAACGAAAAAGAGGAAGAGCCTTTATTCAATGCACCTAAAAATCGTATTTCTTCGGAAGAAAATGGAATTAATTCGGAAGAAAATAAAATTACTTCCGAAGAAATGCCTATAGAAATAAAAGAAAATAAAAAGAAAGTATATATAGGTGCCTTCGGCGACCATTCTCTTGAATCTGCATTTCAGAAGTATCTTAATGTGCGCAGACAACACTGGGGAGAGATACCTGACGAACAGGTGCTGGCGATGAGAGAGGAACTGATCTCAATGTCATCTGATGTTTCGGAACAGATTGCAATCTTGCAAAAGGCAACTTCCGGTGGCTGGAAGAATCTGTATCCAGTGAATGGAAAATGGAAGACCGGAATAAAAGAGAAGCCTAAGAAAGAGAGCAAATTCCGTGACATGGAAGAACATGATTATGATATGGACAGCCTTACGAGGGACCTTTTGAGGTAGGAGGATACATGAAAAACACATTCAAATGCAATTCCAGAAAACGGATTTCCTTTTCTGGAACAAAGCGAAAGCGCAAGGTGAAGAAAAGATGAGTAAACCCAGTAAAGAATTTGAATACCGGATGCAGGGTATGATATATGCTCTTAACATTGCAAAAAAAGATGGCGTAGATGGTCTGGAAGCAGACATCCGTAAAAGAGGATTTACCCGTGCACCGCTTAAGTTCTCCCAGAAAGAGATTGATGAGTTTATCGAATTTATGTCTAAGAACTTGTATGTGACGTCACAGACGGTTTGGTTCATGGCGCTTAATACAACGTTCGGATTCGGGAAGAAGCGTCTGAACAGACTGAAAGAATCATTTGATAAGCTGACGCGAGAAGTGATGGATTTTGATTATCTCGGAAATCACTACGCAACACTGGAAGATTACGCCGTGTATCTGAACGACCGATACGGTATGGGTATTGATGTAGAGCGCACATCAATGTGCCAGGAATCATCGACAGCCGATAAGACGCAAAAGAAAATGGCGAATGTAGATGAGTTGATCAGAGCGCTGAAAGAGAATGGATTTGGCAGTGCTGCAGAATTTATAGAGAAAAAGATTTAAGAAAGGAGACCGGAACTCTGGCCAGAGTGAAGATGCATCGGTTCCTTGAAGAAAAATGGAAGAAGTGTTTGATTTTTTAAATGGCGAAGAAATGGAAGATATTCCAACGCCTGATGAAGAATTCGTGGAATGGAAAAAGAAGAAAAGTGAAGCAAGGGCAAGAATGGTTGCCATGCAGAAACAGCCATACGAAGTTAAGAAAAGAAGATCAGAACTCAGAGCGTACGAATTTGTAGAGCAGATGGATGAGAGGGGCCTGAATGCACATGTAAGTGTTGGAGGACTTGACAGCATTACATTGTGCGTGTTTCTGAAATACATAGGGATTGACGTTCCTGCAATATCTGTCTCAGCACTGGAAGATAAGAGTATTCAGAAGGTGCATAAGGCGCTTGGAGTGACGATTTTAAAACCCTATAAGACAAAGGTGCAAGTACTTAATGAGTGCGGATTTCCGGTTATTTCAAAGCGGATAGCCGGTAAGATTGCACTGCTTCAGAATCCGAGCGAGAAAAATAAGACTGTACGTCATGCGATAATCACTGGAGAATGTGGAGAGCTTGGACATTACGCAAAGAATAGCAGAATGAAATTACCGCAGAAGTGGCTCAAATTATTCGGAGGATATGAGAACGAAAATGAAGGTGTACATTACCAGAAACCAAATTTTAAGGTAAGCAATGACTGCTGTTACTGGCTGAAAGAAAAGCCGTGTGATGATTGGGCGAAAGATCATGAGAGCTTTCCGTTCCTAGGTATGATGGCCAGCGAAGGCGGTCAGAGAGAAGAAGCGCTCACAGACCACGGATGCAACTACTACGGCAAAACAGTCATGAGATCCGCACCATTCGCTCCATACATGCGGAATGACATATTAAAGCTGGCTATGGAAATGGACAAGTGGTATCACGAACACGTTGGCGTGTTTGCAAAGTTGTATTACGATCAGGATTACAGCCGCGATGCAGACGGCAATTTGATTCCTTATGAACCGGTAGAGTCTATTATTCCTAAGATATATGGTGAAATCGTTAAGGATGAAAATGGGAACTTAAGAACCACCGGAGCGCAGAGAACCGGTTGTAGCATGTGCGGGTTTGGAATTCATATGGAAGAACGTACGCATAGATTTGATAAGCTCCGTGAACGAAACCCGAAAGAATGGGAATTTTACATGTATAAGTGCTGCACGGATCCAGAAACTGGCGAGAAATTCGGATGGGGAAGAGTGCTTGACTATATTGGTGTGGAATGGGAAGATGTTCCGCCGGTGCAGATGAGCTTCAGTGATTTCCCGGAGGTGATGCCAGAATGAGAAATTTGATTATAGATGCCTTTGCCGGCGGTGGTGGAGCATTTGAAGAACTTACAGAAGGGAGAGAAAAAGTAATGTTAGTCGAAAAGAGCGTAAAAGAAGCGTTGATTGATTACGCGAAAGGCAGAAAAGTAGTTGTGCTGCAGTGTTCCGAAGACGGGAAGATGGATGCAAATCTGTTATACGATTTTCTGGAATACGATAATAATAAGTATCTGGTCGATGTGCCGGCTGTTGTAAATCCGGAGTTTGAAGCAGCTGTGCAGGACATGATGAAAGGCTCGGAAGTGATTACACCAGCCGAAGAGGATGTGAATGAAGAGCCGGCAGAATCCGAAGTGGAGGAATCTGAATCTGCGAATGATGAGGACGGGGAGGAAAAGCAGCTCCCCCCCCCCCAACAGCGCCGGAACTGGAAAAAGAAGAGGTAGTTCCGGCGAATAATAGCAAGAAGAAAGAATATGATCCGGAAGTGCTGAGACGGTATGTGATTGACGGAAAGTCTAACAAAGAGATCGCCGAACTGATGAAAGTTAGTGTGGGAACAATAAAAAACTGGGTGTATGAAAATGGTCTCACCGGCTTTCGGACGCGTGGAGGAGGAAGAAAAGAACCGCAGCGCGGAGATGGAGATAATTCCGATCGGCATCTGTGCCGGTCCTGTCGGTACCGTGATGGACTGGCGACAGCAAGGGGCGGATGTAATTATCTTGCTATCGTTGGCCACAGTAGAGGGTGCAATGTCGAGAACTGTAATGTGTACGAAAAAGGTAAAAAAGTAACGAAGAAAGAAGCAATGCGTTTGCGCGAGGTGTAAGAATGGGATGGGCAGACAAAGAACTTAAGAAGCATAAAATACGCAAGCTGGTCGAACAGGCGATGAAAGATCCGAAGTACGACGCAGAGAGAAAGGAAATGTTTTATGATTACTACTTGATGTCACTCAACGCATTTCTTCTGATCAGCGTGGACTTCATGCACCGGAAGCTTGGTTTTGGCCAGAAACGGATTATGAAGTTTTTGGAATTCGCGCTGGCTCAGATGCAATTCGTGCAGGAAGATGAGGATTATTTCCGTCTGATGAACGAAGAGCTTGAAAAAGAAGTTGGTGTTAATGTACTAGGGGAAATGACGAAAGGAGAAAAACATGATGACAGAACACATCACAACGAAGATTAAAGAAGAACTAAAGAAGATGAACAACTCAAAAGATCCGGGATATACAAAGACGTATATCCCTTGGAGAAACAATGACGGATTCTCGGTCGAATGCATAAGAAAGGATGATGATTCGGTATTGATAGATGAGGACGGCGATGTGGTGGACGATAGCAGCGGAGAGGCCGTGGGATTTAGCGTTTACTATCAGAGGGATGGGAAGGATTTTGATTGCTGTTCGCTTGATTGCTTTCTTGATGATCGGGAAATGAAGCAGATTGATGAGTTTGTGAAGATGTATGCGTAGGGGAGGAATGAAAGATGGAAAGACTAACAGCTTGGAGTGATTATGGAGCATATTTCCCGAAGTGCTTTGAAAAGCCGTGTGGTGGAAACGGACCAGAAAATGATTGTGACGACTGCAATTTTATGGTGGATGTATGCCGGAAATTGGCGCAGTATGAAGATATTGGCACTCTGGAAGAAGTCCGGGAAGCTGTTTAGAAACAGAAGGCAAAGAAGGCAGAAAAAATAAGTAAAGGATACAAGCTGAGATTTGGTACATGCCATTGCTGTGAAAGAAGAATATCTACTGTAGAAGGCGGGAATTATTGCCAGAATTGTGGACAAAGATTGGAGTGGAGATAGTTATGAGAAAAGAGACAATTAGAATAAGTGAAAGAGATTTGATGTTCGTGGTTGGTGGCCAATTGTTTGATCAAGCACCGAATAGACAGCCAAGAAAGGCGGAAATCATTATGCAGAAGATGAGAGATGCTTTTCGGTCAGAAGCCTATAACAATAACGAATATTATACAGTTACCATTGAGCCAAATAATTTGTATGATTGGCTGAATGATAAATTATTTTCGATTCCGGAGTTCCAGGAACTGAATTTGACGCAGGAAGAATACGAAAATGGAGTATCTGTCGATGATGAGGGAAGACCGGAATTTGCTTTTACAACAAGATATGATGTGTACGATTCAGAATCTTGGAGAAGGGATTTTATTGATCTGGATGCCTTTGTGCGAAACGCATACAATAAGCTGTTTGTAGTAATGGAATCTGACGAGGATTGTTTCTGCTGTATACATCAAGACAAAGCCGCGGAATCTGCGCTTGACTGTGGAAATTCAGACTTCTGCAAAGAATGCATAGTGAATCCGAATCTGAAAAACCATTACGAGGTATGCAGGCAACCAAGAGGAAAATACACATTTGCATGTAAATACAATTGTTTCAAGAACCGGTACATATGCTGCGAAGAATGTGACGAGAAAGATAATTGTATTCATAGATGCGATGCAGAATCTAAAAGTTGTGGAAATGCGATAAACAGGAGAAAGATACAGGAGGAGTAGGAAGATGAACAATAGAAAATTAAAATTCTGCCCAGACCTTACGCAGGTAGTATGGGAAAAAGCAATGATGGTAGGGCATGGAGACTATCAGAGAATTCAATTAAATGAGTGCATCAAAGAACAATGTGCTGCTTACTGCGAGGATGATGGGAAATGCCACAAATACATGAACGATGTAGAAATGGAGAAATAGCAGATGATTGATGAGAAGAAGCTGATTGAAGAACTTGAAAAAATATTTGAAACAGACGAGCAGAATATAGATTGTACGCTATCTGACTTCGCATATCATGTATTTGATTGCATAAAAGCACAGCCGAAATTCGGTGAGTGGATCCCGTGCAGTGAGCGGTTGCCGGACGATAGAGATAACAGATTTTATATGTGTACTGTTGAAAACCATGAAGAAGACCCACCTATGTTCTGCCAATATGAAGAGGAATATGGTTTTGGTTTCTGGAATGATATTTACGATGAACATACTTTAGGATTTGTTGATTCAGAGTTCAAAACCAATGAAGAACTTGGGTATGAAAAAGTTATTGCATGGCAACCACTTCCAGAACCGTACCGTACAGAAAAGGAGAGTGAGTAGATTGAATGAAGCAGAAGTCCAGTATAAACAGTATTGCAAAGTATATGCAAGACAGCATAACATATCACTTGAAGAAGCGAAGAAGCACCGGATGTGCGAAGAATACAAAAAGTACTGTGAAGAGATATTCGGTTGTAGAATATCTGAGGAGGAGGGGGTACGTTGAACCAGGAAGGATACAGAGATCCGACTGCGGAGAAAGCTATGAGGGAATATAACCGGATGCCGCACAGGATGAGGGAAGCGCTGACTGCGATGCAGAACGTGGCAAGCCTCATGGGTTTTGAGCTGGTGGAAGTCCGGGATAAGAGGACAGGCAGGTTGTATAAATGTGATAGGGAGTGATGTAAGTGGTGGAAGCAATGACTAAGGATAGGCTTTTGGCGTATAGGAGCAAAAGAGAAGAAATTAGAGAATTGGAGTATACATTGGAAAACAGATGGAAGAGTGAAACGCTGATTGGAAACAATGTTATATTCGATTACAGCAAGGGATATCCAATGCCACAGTCTGTAGTCGGTTTTGATTATAAAAGATATGAGCGCCTTCAGGATCGTGATCTGAGACGTAAATCAGACCTGGAGAAAGAATGCGCAGAAATAGAGGATTTTGTAGATCGCATACAAGACAGTATCACGAGAAGAATATTTAAGATCTATTTCATTGATGGGAAAAAACCGGTAAAGCAGAAGGAAGTCGCAAAAAAAGTGCACTTGGACCAGAGCAACGTGAGTAGAAAAATCGATGAATATTTAAACATCGCATAGCATGCATACGATACATATTTATAATAACAATAGAGCCAACAGGCGAAAACCTAACGGCTCAAAAAACTTCCTTCGTTAATTTAAGATTGAACCCCCAAAAGCACCCTGTTTGTCATTGATTCAAATGGGGTGTTTTTATTGCATAATGTCGGAAAAAGGGATATTATGGAAGTAGGGTTCGGTGTAAGGTAGAGCGGAGGAAAAAGAATGGCTGAGAAAAAAGTAATATATTTTGGAAAGGTTAACATTATTTCGAGTCACGTTTACAAAATGTACGATTCGGAGTATGATTTTTATGATGTTCTTCTGCCAGTCTTAATAAACATCAAGGACGGATTAGAATATGAATACCGTTTTACTCAGATGTATGATGAAAAGATGGTAGAAGTCTCTTACAATTACGTGATGAGAATAAAAGAAAAAACGGATACTTATGTTTACGGGTATTTAAATAAAAAAGGAAGAGTTCCGTACAAGACAGAGAGTATTTCGGGTGAACTTGTGACAGAGTATATTGATAATACCGAAAGAATTGAATTCTATTATGATGTATTTAAAGAAAAGATTGGTTATTATACTTCGATCAGATTTGGTCATAAAGAGATTCTAGACGTTTTCGAGCATATGTTGAATTCAATTTTCAAAGACGAAGAAGATGCGATGATGTTTTCTGTAAGTAGGTATACGAATGGACTCGATGTTAAAAATATTGAAAAAGAATTACAGAGTATTGGAAATATCCAGAAGTTAAAATTCACCTTCAAGCCAATAAATCCGGATACAGAACTACGAGAAAGCATCTTAAAAAATGGAATAGAAAGACTCGAAGAATTTGAAGACGCAAATCTATCTATTAAGCATGTAGAATTATATGCTGCAAGCAGAATGGGATTAAATATTGAATCAAACATAGTAAGAGAACAAATAGATTATGCGAATTCAATAAATAGTAATGTGTCATTTGAAAAATCTACAGGAAATGGATATGTAAAAGTAGAGGCTGTCGGCAGTGATGGAATTACCCATAGTACAGAAGATAAGGCTCCGGTAAAAAAAGAAATAAATAATATTATAGATTTTAAAAGTGCGTGTCAAGAACTTATAAATAAAGGAAATTCCTAAAGGGTTTGGTTTGATGAATAATAAAATAAAGGATTTCGTTAATTTTAAAGAAAAAGAAGTGCAATATTCATTTTCCCTTAGTGTTGTAATTATCCTCATAATGCATCATTTAAAAATATATGATAATTTTTATGCGATACAGGATATGATTATTCAAATTATGGAAACTGTACTTGGTGGAATAATTGGTTTATTAGGATTTTCGATAGGTGGAATTGCCATTATCGTGACGCTTTTTTCGAAAGAAGAAATAATTTCTATAGAAGAAATAAATGGCGAGAATGCAATTGAAATATTCTTAAATAGTTATGTGTTTTTGTCTGAGAGTATTGCTTTTGAAGTAGTTTGTATTATCGGTATATTATTGTGCGTTATTAGTGAAGAAAAACTAATAAAAGAAACAGCTTTTTGGGCAATATCTTGGGTCTTAATATACCATTTACTTTTCAATATCTTCTATTTAGTTTCACTTGTTGTCAACTGTGTAGGATTGTATAAGATAAAACAAATATATGGCAAATTAATAAAGTCAGAAGAGGCATTTAAAAATAATATTGATGATGTTCGAATTGATTTTTTGCTATCTACGATGATGAATATTTGCAAGTGTTCTCAAGATGAAATGGCTGAGTATATGATTGAATTTGTAAATAGCAGGAAGTTGGATAACGCAAACAAAATCGAGAATTACATAAAGAGTAAATATGGGAGTAAAAGAGACGAATGATCAATAAACTTAAGACGCCATTTAGAATGTCTTTCAGATGAGACAAAATTTGAACCAAGCACTTGGTAAAAACCAGGTGCTTTTTCTATGTGAAGAAAGGTGGTGAGCCAAAGTGACAGACAAACAGAAAATATTTGCAGATGAATACCTGATTGATTTGAATGCCACTCGGGCTTACCGTGTAGCGTATCCAAACGTAAAAAAAGATGAAACGGCAGCACAGGCTGGAAGTAGGATGTTGAGAAATGTCAAGGTTGCGAAATATATTTCAGACCGAATGAAAGAACGCCAGGAGCGAACAGAGGTCACGCAGGATCGTGTTGTCCGGGAACTTGCAGCATCTGCATTCGCGAAAGTGACAGACTATGTTGAACTACGCGGAGGAAGAGTTGTAATAAAAGATACCAGCCAACTGGAGGACAACCAGATCCGGGCTATTGCAGGAATCAAGGAAGGCGCGAACGGCATCGAGATAAAGCTGAATGATAAAGAGAAGGCATTAGAGCTTCTCGGGCGTCACCTAGGCATGTGGAATGACAAACTGGATGTTAAGACTCCGGCAATTGACGATTCCATAAAAGAAATGGAGGCATACTTTGAACAGCGAAAAGCAAGCGGTTCTGGACCTCCTGTGGAATGAACCATATAAAATTGGACACTGGGTAGGATTTAAAGACCTGACTACTTTACACAATGAGTGGTTGAGGTCTTTTTTGTATGCTGATGCTGATCAGACGCTGCTTGCGCATCGCGGTTCGTACAAGACGACAGATCTATCTCTGTTTCTGGCAATACATACTGTGATCAAGCCAAACGAAAATGTGATGTTCTTCCGGAAGACGGATGATGACGTTACTGAGGTTCTGACGCAGTCGCAGAAGATATTAAAGAGCGGCGCAATGCAGAGTGTTGTTCGCGATCTGTATGGAACCGAATTGGATTTGATAAAGGAGAACAATTCCGAAATACATACAAATCTATGCACATCCACAAAGGGCGTGTCCCAGGTAGTAGGACTTGGTATCGGGACTAGCATTACCGGTAAGCATGCCGATATCGTTGTGACGGATGACATTGTGAATTTGAAGGATCGTATCAGCAAGGCTGAGCGTGAGCGGACAAAGATTCAGTACATGGAGCTCCAGAATATCTGCAACCGTGGTGGGCGTTTCATCAACACTGGGACGCCCTGGCATAAAGAAGATGCAATATCGATCATGCCAAATGTTCGAAAGTACGACTGCTATTCTACCGGACTGATCAAAAGAGACAAACTGGAAGAATTGCGGCAGAGCATGAGCGATAGCTTGTTTGCTGCTAATTATGAGCTGAAGCACATCGCAGATAAAGATGCCATGTTTAAGGAACCGAAGTTCACGAAAGAAAAAGAGCTGATCTACAACGGCGTAGCTCATATAGATGCTGCTTATGACGGAGCTGACGGTACGGCATACACGATCTTCCATAAGATCTCGGATGGGCGGATCGTTGGATTTGGAAAGCGGTGGGACAAGCATGTGGACGACTGCTTATCCGAAATTGGAGTTTATCACAAGATGTTCCGCGCCGGCTCAATATCTTGCGAAAAGAATGCTGATAAGGGATATCTGGCCAAGGAGCTGCGCGGACTCGGATACAGTGTAAATCCATACGACGAATCGATGAATAAATTTGTGAAGATATCGACTTATCTTCGAAGCAATTGGAAGAATATTGTCTGGTTGGAAGATACGGATCCGGAATATATCAATGAAATTCTTGATTATTCAGAACATGCAGAACACGATGATTCGCCGGACAGTGCGGCAAGCTTATTGCGGTCACTTGAAAAGAAAAAACCGAGATACAATCCAGTAATGGGAGGGATATAAATGAATGATACGATATTTAGGGTTCCATCGGGAACAATTATGACGCCGAGTTTATTGGCGGAATACATAGGAAAGCATAAACAGATTGTAAACAACCGATATGAAAAGTTGCAAAATGCTTATGAGAATAAATACGAAATATATGATCAGCCGAAGAAGCCGGACTGGAAACCGGATAATCGAATCAGTGTTAATTTTGCAAAATATATCGTAGATACATTTAATGGTTTTTTTTGTGGAATACCGATTAAAACAACAAGTGAAAACGAAACAGTTGCAGCTTATCTAGAATTTTTGGATCAATACAATGATCAAGACAATGGGAATGCTGAAATATCAAAAATAAGCGATATACACGGAGTTGGACATGAGATGTACTACGTGGATCCAGGCGGTGAAATTGGTATCACGTATTTATCTCCTATGGAATCATTTTTTATTTTTGATAATTCAATTTTAGAGCGAAAACTGTTTTTTGTGAGGTATTACAAAGATGCGGATAATATCGAGCGTGGAAGCTGGTCTGACAGCCGTGTAGTGCAGCATTTTGAAAATGCGGGAACTTATAAATGGACCGGTGAACCTAAAAAACATGGCTTCGATGGCGTACCGGCATCTGAGTACATCGAAAATGATGAACGTATGGGATTGTTTGAAAGCGCATTGCCCGCAATCAACGCTTACAATAAAGCTATTTCTGAGAAAGCCAATGACGTAGATTATTTCGCAGATGCATATATGAAAATACTAGGTCCGAAAATTAATGATGACGACATTCCATACATCAGAAGGAATAGAATTATTAATTTCGAAGGCGGTGATGATGGGTCTCCGATGCCAACGGTCGCTTTTCTTGAAAAACCAAATGCAGATACGACTCAGGAAAATTTAATTAATCGTCTAGAACGTTTGATTTTTCAGATGTCAATGGTAGCTAATATCAGTGATGAAAATTTCGGAACATCTTCTGGAATAGCGCTTAGATATAAACTTCAGTCGATGAACAACTTGTTCCGACAAAAAGAAAGAAAGTTTACTTCTGGTATGAATCGCAGATACAAATTGATATTTTCCAATCCAATATCGCAGAGTCACGGTGTGAAAAAAGATGATTGGTTAAATATAAAATACCAGTTCACTCCTAATTATCCTGCAAACCTTGCAGAAGAATCCGACATTGCATCAAAATTGGAGGGTGTTGTGTCAGAAGAGACGAAGCTTAAAGTTTTGTCAATTGTGGATAATGTTTCGGAAGAAATCGGACGGATGAAAAAAGAACAGAATAAGATCGGCAATGATGCAGTGATGAATCGAATGTTTGGAGCTGATGCAAATGACAAGCAGTAAGGAATACTGGCAGAAGCGCGAGGCGGAAAACCTAAAGAAAAACCTGAAGACCGAAGAAGAGTATTCAAAAGCTATCAATGATTGCTACGAATATATGTTGGATAACATTCAAAAAGAGATTAACGGATTTTATGCAAAGTATGCCAAAAAAGAAGGAATTACACTGGCAGAAGCAAAGAAGCGTGTCTCTGAACTGGATATCGAAGCATATGAACGAAAGGCAGCAAAGTATGTGAAAGAAAAAAACTTCTCCGATCAGGCAAATGAGGAGATGCGGCTATATAATCTTACGATGAAGGTAAACCGGTTTGAAATGCTGAAAGCAAATATCGGACTTGAATTGGTGGACGGGTTTGACGGTTTACAAAAATATTTTGATCAGATTCTGACTGAGAGATCCCTGCAGGAATTCGAACGCATGGCTGGAATCCTTGGAGGGACGGTGAGGAATAATGCGAAATACGCTCATGCTATTGTGAATGCATCGTTCGCAAATGCAACTTATTCAGATCGTATCTGGATGTATCAGGACATGCTAAAATCTGAGCTATCAAAACTCTTGATGGAAGGAATGATCCAGGGTAAGAATCCACGGCAGCTCGCTGTGCATATTCGGAAGAGATTCGGAGTATCTGAGTACAATGCAGAGAGACTTATGCGGACGGAGCTCGCCAGAGTGCAGATAGAAGCTCAGAAGCAGTCTCTTGAGAAGAATGAGTTTGAAGATTATCAATTTATTTGCAATGGAACTGCCTGCGGAATATGCAAGGAGCTGAACGGAAAGCATTTTAAGATTAAAGATATGGAAATTGCAGTAAACGCGCCGCCGATGCATCCGAATTGTCGATGTAGTATAGCCGCTTGGATGGATAGTGAGGAATACGAAGAATGGCTGTATTATTTGGATAATGGCGGAACCACAGAAGAGTGGAACCGGTCAAGGACTTTTTCAGAAAAAGAAGGGAGTAAACGAAAATACAAGTATAAAAATGCTGTTATCAATACATCTGCAATTAGTTCTGCGGGATACAGAAGAAAATTTACTGATATCACTGGAGAGAATAAAATCAGCAGATCACTGTGGGAAAATGCTCTTGATATGTTAGAGCATCGTTCTGGAACGGTGTATGAGGATCTGGCGTTTGTGGATAGTGAGACGGGGAATGCGAAAATTAATAAAAATTATGACAAAGAGAATACAGCTTCTCCAAGTGATAGTATGAAGAAAATGCTGAAAGAGGCAAAGCCATATACTGTTATTGCTATACACAATCATCCTGGAAGCAGTGTACCGAGTTTTCCCGATATCATGGCGTGCAAAGACAGGAAATATAAATACGGACTGGTTGTTTGTCATGATGGGACGGTTTATAAATATTCTGTTGACAATGAAAGGTTTAATGCGCCAATGGCGGTTTCAGCGCTTGACCTGTTGTTAAAAGATGGGTATACTAAAAACGTAAAGAAACAGTTAGATGATGCAGGAATCAGTTTGGAGGTGTTTTGATGGATAGAGAAAAAGAATATCAAAGAATTTGCGAAAAGCTTGGGTTTATTCCGTCAGAATACAAGTATGATGGACCTAGTTCGGAAGATGACACATGGATCAACCCTTTTTCGGTATTAACAGTCGAGGAAAACAAATTTTTATATGAAAACGGATATTTAAACAAACAGTAGATACCACCAGTCAGTAATTGACCGGTGGTATTTTTATACCCATTTTAAGGAGGAGCTATGAAGATAGTAAATATACTCGGAACTAATTACAATATTAAATTTGTGGATGAATTCCCGGATTATCTAAGTGAAGTTGGAGAAAATGCCGGAGGCCTTTGCAATAGGCATGACAGAGATATTTGGATTAAAAGATGCAATGACAAAGATATGACAGCTACGGGAAGGGAGCGATGCGATAAAGATGTCCTCAGGCATGAGATCATCCATGCGTATTTGTCTGAGAGTGGGCTGTCCGCAAATGCTTCTCACTACTACGGATCATGGGCAGAAAATGAAGAGATGGTGGATTGGTTTGCAATCCAGTCTCCGAAGATATTCCAGACATTTAAAGAAGTTGATTGCCTGTGAAGCGCTCGTACACCATAACAAAAGATTCGGATATGCTGGCGCCCCAGTGGCTGGCATTACGGATAAATTACAGAACAATAAGATTTGTGTATCGTGTTATTGACGGTGCATCACATTTGAAAGGAGTGATGATTGGCGATGAGATTGCGGAAATTGGAGATGCAGTATGTTTTGACGGCAAGCGGTTATCAGTAGAAAGGCGGTGATCCAAAGTCTCCCACCGGTAGGGAATGACCGGAAGAGAAAGGAGAGATGCTACTTGATTGTAGTAAATGTCCGAGAGGGCGAGATTGATATTTCCGGACACGCAGGGTATGCGACATACGGATATGATATTGTATGTAGCGCGGTATCGTGTTTATTTCAGAATTTGATTGCTTCGATTGAAGCATTGACGGATGATGATATCGAATACGATATCGATAATGGAAATTGCAGAATGATATACAAGAATTTATCAGGTGTAAGCAAAACTCTGGTGGATTCTTTTTTTATCGGCATATGTATGATTTCTCGTGAGTTCCCGGATAATGTCCGGATTGATTAACGAGCAGGCATGGAACTCAATAAAAGCTATGGAAGTTAGGCGTGGAAACTATAAACTACGGGTGAGCAGGCGTGAGACTCGAAAATCCTTACGGAAATCAATGACAGATTCAAAAACGGAGGCTAACAAAATGAATTTTAGAAAAATAGAACGTACATTTACGAAAAAGCAGCTGAGAAAAATGAGCTTACAGTTATTTGCTGATCCAACGCCGGATCCAGATCCGGAACCTAAACCCGAACCAACTCCTGATCCAGGTCCAAAGCCAGGGGAAAAGAAGTACACAGATGATGATCTTAATAGAATTATCGATCAAAAATTCGCTGAGTGGCAGAAAAAGCAGGAAAAGAAAGTTACTGAAGCCGAGAAGCTGGGAAATATGACAGCTGAGGAAAAGGCAGAAAAGCGAATGAAGGAACTTGAAGCTCGAATTCAGAAGTACGAGAGAGAATCTACGCGTACCGAAATGATGAATCAGGCAAGGGCGATTTTGCAGGATGATGATATCAATGTAAGCGATCGGCTTCTGGAAAGTCTTGTGAAAGACGATGCGGAATCTACTAAAAGCGCAGTAGAAGAATTCGCAGCACTGTTTCGTGCAGAAGTTGGAAAGGCTGTAAAGGAAGCACTGAAAGGCGACGAACCAAAATCAGGAGGGGCTTCAAAACTAACCAAAGAGCAGATTCTCGCTGTAAAAGATCGTACTGAGAGACAGCGCCTTATTCGCGAAAATATGAGTTTATTTAAATAATAGGAGGAATAAAAATATGAAAATGAAAGATATGAAGCTGCAGATTTTTGCAGCACCGGAAAATGAAGTAGTGGCCACGGATTTGGAACCGGCAATTTCGGTAGACTTTACTACTAGATTAAGCTCGAATATTACGGAACTTCAGAATTTGCTTGGGATTGCAGATCTTGAGCCAATGTCTGCTGGTACATTGATTAAAGTATATAAGATGGAACAGGTGAATACTCCGGAACAGGTAGCGGAAGGAGAAACTATTCCGCTGACCAAAATTAACAGAAAGCTTGCAAAAACCGTTGAGTTAAGCCTCAATAAATACCGCAAGCAGACAACTGCGGAGGCAATACAGAAAGTAGGCAGAAATATTGCAATCAACCAGACAGATGAGAAGCTGGTTTCTGGAATCCGAAAAGATATAAAGAAAAACTTTTATAATGTTCTTCTTACTGGTACCGGCTCTACTGTAGGAACCACTCTTCAGGGTGCGCTTGCAGCAGGATGGGGAAAAGTGAAGAAATTTTACGAGGATGAAGATGCGACACCTGTATTTTTTGTTTCTTCAGATGACGTTGCAGAATATCTTGGTTCTGCGCAGATTACAATGCAGACTGCGTTCGGCTGGACATACATTGAAAATTTCCTTGGACTTGGAACTGCGATTGTAACGCCAGCTTTGGCAAAAGGAAAAACAATTGCTACGGCAAAGGAGAATTTAAGGGGTGCTTATGTGCCGGCAGGAAGTGGCGATCTGGCGCAGTCGTTTAATCTTACTTCAGATACTACGGGGCTCGTGGGTATGACGCATCAAATCGCTGCCGATAATGCGTCAATTACAACATTAATTATGTCGGGAGTTGTATTCTATGCAGAACTTCTGGATGGAGTAGTAATCTCAACTATCACACCGGCAGGAGCATAGGAGGTAACGGAATATGTATAGAGTCATTAAAGCATTTGCTGATTTGCAGGATGTAAAGAAAACCAAAAGCGGAGATCTGTACCATGAATATGAAATCGGAGATGAGTATCCACGGAAAGGTCTCAAGCCTTCCGAGGAAAGAATTGCCGAGCTTTCCGGAAGTAACAATCTGCAGAAAACTCCGCTGATTGAACTTGTCGAAGAGGAAAATCCAGAGACACCGAAAGAAGCGGCAAAGGACGAAAACCAGGATCCCAGTCCGAAAAAGGCGAAGTCTGGAAAAAGTGCAGCGGAGTAGGTGATTGAATGTCAATATTTGAAGATGTAAAACTGTTAGTCGATGTGGATTCCGGAGAATCCGGATTGGATGACAAGATAGATCTGATAATAAAACATGCAAAACGGCAGGTGCTTCTTCGCCTGCCGTCTGACATTGAAGAAGTGCCGCCTGAACTGGAATATATTGTGTGTGAGGTTTCCGTTGCAAGATTTAACCGCCTCGGGAACGAGGGAATGTCAAGTTACAGCCAGGAAGGAGAAAGTATTTCCTTTGACGATGCTAATGACATCGATGCATACGATTCTGACATTAAGGAATGGATTGCAAGGCGCGAAGGAAAGAAAAGAGGAGTGCTGAGGTTTATATGAGATACAACACACCGATTATCTTTGTTAAGAGCGGGCGGAAGGAATATGATCCGGACAATGGGGTATGGAACGAGGAAAAGAGCATCCGGGAAAAGAAGTATGCTAATGTAACACACATGAATAGCGAGAGGCAGCAAGCTGTGTTCGGCGATGTTAAACCGAACCGCTATGTCGTTCGTCTGCAAAGAGCATTCGACCGGCCGTACGATTATATCGAAATGGAAGGAAAAGCATATACAGTCGATACGGATCGTTATCCGACTGATAGATGCAGCTTTGTGGTGACGGAAAATGGCGGAAATTAAGATTGTTGGATTAGATAAACTGGAAAAACAGCTGCGAAAGAATGTAACCCTGAATGATGTTAAAAAGGTTGTACGCATGAATGGTATGGGGCTACAGCAGAAAATACAGGATAATGCAGACTTCAAGAAGGGATATCAGACTGGCGAAACAAAGCGGAGCGTTGATTTAGAGATAACTGACGGAGGAATGACGGCAGAATCAGGTCCAACAACAGAGTATTCACCGTATCTGGAATATGGTACAAGATTCATGGATGCACAACCGTTCGTAAAGCCCGCGCTTGACGAGCAGGAAGCAAAATTCCAAGCAGATATGAAAAAGCTGTTGAGGTAGGAGGGAGTCATGAGAACTGCAGAACAGGCAATACATGATGCAATATGGAAGCTCCTATCCGGGAAGCTGGATAAAAAGGTGTATGAGAGCAGGCCTATGAACGATGTTGGATATCCGTTTGCGGACTTAGGTGATTTTCAGACGAAATATACCGGAACAAAGTCAGGCGTTTTATCCCAAGTATCTATCAATTTGAATATCTGGGATACAGAAATGAACCGTAAGAAAGTATCTGAACTATGCAATGATTTGTTCTATGAAGCAACGAATATGCAAGATGCTTATGGATTCAAGGTTTCTCTCAGGGTTAATGATTCCGGCATACAGATCAATCAGGATAGGACAGTAACCCCACCGGTATGGAGGGGCATGGTAAATTTAGTATTTGATATTTTATAGGAGGACGATATGGGAGCAATTAAAGGTAAACGAATTATTTATCTGTACAGGCTTTTGAGCGAAGCAGCAACCAGTGATGCAACTGCGATTGCATTCACAACAGAAAACAGCCGATCAAAGTCAAGAGATTCAGATACAGTAGACACAAAGGATGGGTCCATTCGCGTTCCTGGCGAACTGGAAACAGAAATTAGTGCAGCGGCTATTTTTGCAAGCGAAAATGATGAAATGATTGCAAAGATTGAGAAGGCAATTGATGACGGCGAAAAGATGGAGATCTGGGAGGTGAATCTGGATAAGCCAGGAACAGATACGAATTCAGGAAAGTTTGCAGCAAAGTATTTTCTTGGATACGTGACCAATTTTGAGCTTTCTTCAAATTCAGAAGACCATGCCGAGGCATCTATAGACTTTGGAATTGAAGGAAAAGGCGCTGACGGATATGCAACAGTGACAGACGAACAGCAGGCGATTGCCGAATATGTATTTAAGGATACGAAGAAAACGAGAGCATAAGGGGGAAAATAAAAGATGTATGAATTAGAAATGAATGGCCAGATGGTGAAGTTTAATTTCGGAATGGGATTCCTCAGGGAGATTAACAAAACAGTTACGGTTCCTGTCGACGGCATGAAAGATATGAAACAGAATGTGGGGCTCAGATACACGGTTGGGCGTTTGAACGATTATGATGTCGAAGCACTGGTGGAGGTTTTGTTCATGGCAAATAAGGGCTGCGATCCGAGAATCACTATGGATGGACTGGATGCCTTTATTAATGACGAAAATACAGATATTGACGAGGTATTTGAGAAAACGCTGGGTTTCTTAAAGAAAGCAAATGCTACGAAGAATGCGACACTGGATGCACTGAACGCTATCGAGAAGGAGAAAGCGAAGCGGGAAGCGATGGAAAAAATGAGGATGGAATCAATGATGTAACGATCGAGGAATTCTACCATGATGTTGCCGTAGACTGTTTCCGGTATTTAGGATTCAAAAGCATTGCTGAGGTGGACCGACTTACAATTCCAGAATATGAACTTATGATGGAAGCCTACCAGTTGAAAATGGTTGATGACAATTACCATGTGCACTGGCAGGCTTTCCTTAATTTCGCAGCACAGGCAAAGAAGAAAGTCGGAAAGCATAAGCAGAAACCAGCTTTCAGTAGTTTTGATAAGTTTTTTGATTATGAGTCAGAACTGAAAAAGGTGAAAGGTAAGAAGGCTCAAAAGAAAGAACGGTTTTCCGGAATCGGAAAATTATTAAGGAAGGAGGGCGCATAGCATGGGCGATTTTTCCGTTAGGGCGGTATTATCCGCAGTCGATAAGAATTTTGCATCAACAATGAAAAGCGCCCTTGGGTACACCAATAATCTGAAGGACACATTGACGAGCGGAATCGGGTTCGGAGCAATGATGGCAATCGGGCAGTCTGCAGTTCAGACGGTCATGGGAGAGATGTCAAGTCTGTCAAAAGAGACGATTGAAACATCAGATTCTATGTACAAGCTGCAGGCGGCTATGCGATTTAGCGGATATGAGGAAAAGGAGATCCAGCGAATCGCGGGTGCGACAGGAACATTAAAAACATACGCTGATAAGACGGTATTTAGTCTTCAGGACGTTATGAGCACGTTCGGGGCTCTATCTGCAAACGGAATCAAGGATGCGGATAAGCTTACGGAAGCGGTCGGAAATGCAGTTGCCGTATTTGGTGGTGGAGCGCAGGAATACTCCAGTGTCGCTCTTGCATTTTCGCAGGCGATGGCGTCAGGAGCGCTCCATGCCCAGGATTGGAATCAGATATTAAATGCCAGTCCACAGCTCGCAGGAGGGCTTAGGAAAGAGTTGATCAAGCTTAATCCTAAAATCGGTAAAGACTTTAAGAAAGCGATGGAAGATGGAGCTCTTACAGCAGATCTTCTGGCGGAAGCTATGAATAATATCGGTATGACCGAAATGGCAAAAGAGGCAGCTACTTCCGTCACAACGTTTGAAGGAGCAATGGGAAATCTGGAAGCAACCGTGGTTAGCGGAATGATGAACCTGTATGACTCCTTTGCAAAGAGTTCTGTTATTGATGCAATCAATGGAATGAATGAAAAAATAGGATCTGGATTCGATTGGCTTGCAGTTAGAGTGCCGGCGGCTATTGATAAGATTTCGCCATACTGGGCGGTATTTAAAACCGACTTCATCGAGGTTAAAAATGCGTTTGGATATGCGGTCAGTGCGATTGTAGGGCATGTAGGAGAGCTTACAGATTCATTTGGATCAGCTGAGAGCGTGAGTAGCTTTTCGGATGTTCTCGGTGTCGCTACAGATGCATTAAAGTCGTTTGCAGGATTCTGCGAGGAGCATTCAGAGATTATTGCGAAGGTATTAACTACTTTGCCTAAACTTTATGTCGCATACAAAGGATTCAAAATTGTGAAAGCCGTAGCTCCGTTCGTTGGAATGTTTACCGGTGCGATCGGAGGCCTCGCCAAGCTTGGCATTAGTAAATTAGTTCCCGGACTTTTCGGAGTATCCAAAGGGCAAGATGCAGTTGGTAAATCAAGCGGCAGAAGCTCTAATAAAATGTTGGCTTCTGCTAAATCATTTATGATGCTTGGCGTCGGTGTTTTGACGATTAGTACAGGATTTTATTTACTTGCGCAGTCTGCTGTCGCAGTCGCAAACGCCGGTCCTGTGGCTATCGGTGTTCTGATTGGATTGGTTGGGGTTGTATCTGCTCTGAGCGTTGGAATGTTGAAAATGCTTTCATCTATGTCTGGAGGAACAAAAAAATTATCTGCTATGTCAACTGCAATGATGGCAGTTGGAGCAAGTATACTACTGATCAGCGCCGGATTTGCTTTGCTATCGTATTCCGCGATACAGCTTGCAAGCGCCGGTCCGGCTGCTATCGCTACTATGGTAGGTATGGTTGCTGCAGTCGGGGCACTCATGTACGTAGCGAAATCAGTCGCTCCAGCTCTTACGGCAGGAGCGGTTGGATTTGTGGCGTTTGGTGCTGCGGTTCTGGTTGCCGGCGTGGGCATGGCTCTCATGACGAGCGCGGCGATTAATCTCGCAAATGCCGGTCCATTGGCAATTGGCGTCATGGTAGGAATGGTTGCTGCGGTTGCGCTTCTGGCGGCGGGGGCTGCGTTATTAGGACCTGTGCTTACGGCAGGAGCGGTTGGGTTCGTCGCATTTGGAGCCGCAATCTTGATGGTAGGTGCAGGAGCGGTTTTAGCTTCTGCAGCATTGTATGTTGTGGCGGCAGTATTGCCTACTGTCACAGAATATGGATTGCAAGGAGCCGTAGCAATAGTAGCCCTTGGTGCTGGAATGACAGTATTTGCTGCAGGAGCTGCGCTTGCCGGAATCGGATGCGTTGCACTTGGAGCGGGACTTGTGGTGGCAACGGTGGGATTGTTGGCATTTTCTGCCGGAATTGTTGTTACGAGTGCAGGCATGCTGGTGCTTTATGCATCTCTGAAATTAGTAAATTCAAGCATGAAGTCTATTTCCAAAAATGCAAAGACGGCTCAAAAATCGTTATCAAGCATGAAGAGTTCAATGTCGATTGTGAATGAAGGACTGGATGCTATCGGAAACAAGGCGAAATCATCAATGAATTCGATGATCAGCGCATTTGACGGAGCATCAAGCAAGGCAAAAGGTTCTGGCGGAAAAGTAGGAAGTGCATTCAATTCCGGACTTGGAACGGGAATGACAGCTGCAATCGGAACCGCAAAAAGTTCCACAAATACTATTATTTCTGTATTCAATTCAACCAGTAGCAGATCTTATTCCTGTGGTGTCTACATTGGACAAGGGCTTGCGAATGGAATGAGAAGCCAGCTTGGAGCGGTGCGAAGCGTAGCTACTCAGCTTGCATCGGCAGCCGAAGCAGCGATACGCGCAAAGGCAAAAATCAACAGTCCGTCAAAGGTTGCTGAAGATCTTGGAGGATACTGGGGCGGAGGATATGTTGGCGGCATACTGTCAAAGGTTAAAGAAGCATGGAGAGCATCAGAGAAGATGGTATCCGTACCAAGCAAGGTGATGAAACGGCAGAAACTTGCAGTAGCAGGTGGATATGGAAATATGGAGCTTTCAGACGACTACACATATTATCAGGAAGCCAAATATACGATTATCGTCCCGGTCGAGCTTGAAGGCCGTGAAATTGCAAAAGCATCCGCCACCTATACGCAGGATGAATTGGAAAAGAAAGATAAGCTTAAGAATATGCTGAAAGGAATTAAAGATGTATAGATTTAGAGATACAGTCAAGACGAAAGAGGCATTAGAATATTTCGGATCGGAAGCTTTCTCGATCAACGGAGAATATTTGGAGAATATTGTTCACGGATACAGAACACTGAGCGTATCTGGGAGAGAACTGCTAGAATCGGAGATATCTACATTATCAATCGCAGGTATAAATGGTGAGCAGTATCTCCAGAGAAGGCACCCGGCACGAATTCTGACTATTAAGTATCAGATCAATGCAGACACATGTGAAGAGTTCAGGGAAGCATTCAATCAGCTGAATAAAGCACTTAATGTGGAGGAAGCACAGCTGATCTTTGATGACGAACCGGATAAGTGCTTTTATGGTACATTTTCAGATACCGGGGATGTCCCGGATGGAAGAAATAAGATAGTCAGCACATTTGAAATGTATTGCTCGGATCCATATAAGCACTCCACAACCGAAAAAACCTTCCAGGCGTCCGAGAATGCATCCGGCGTCCTGGAAGCGACGGTAACCAATTCAGGAACAGAATCCGTTCCGGTGAGCTATGATATCACGCACAATCACGAGAATGGCTTTATCGGCATCGTAAGTGAGTACGGAATCCTGCAGTATGGATCCGTTGATGAAGCGGACGATGAGGCCAGGGAGAAGTCGGAAGTGTTGGTAAAATACAAAGACTGTAATGATTTTGATGCAATGACTGAAGGAAAAGGAATTCTGGCCAGCAATGACAATTTCCCGATGAACGGACAATTCACTGGTTACGAGAGCGGATGGCTGATGGTACAATCATCCGGAAGCGGATCCAGCTGGCATGGTGCCGCTAGACAGGTGGCCATTCCTGCGGACTCTTCGGGAGTCTCGGGAGCTGCAAACTTTAAGACTATGGCAAGAATACAGTTCGAATCATCCAACGCATCGCAGGACGGACTGCTAGAGTTTGTAATTGGTGATGAGGATGGCAATCATCTGGCATCAATCCATATTGTAAAGGGTTTATCCGATGCGAATGCAGATGCTATTTTCCAGGTGCGAGCAGTGGAAAAGGGGCGCGTGAGATACGAGCCAAATGCAAAATCCGTAACAAAAGACGGGCAGATTGGAATCCAAAAACAAGGAGAACAATTCGACTTTTTCTTTGGTGGAAAAACATACTCATACCGAGTTCCAGAAGCTGCAGATAAAAAGGCATTGACGATCACAATCTTTGCCGGACAGTACGGAACGAGGGCAAATCCGGTTGTAATGGGATTCCGGGAGCTGAACTTTACAAAGCACAATGTGCAGTACGCGGTAGACATTCCGAATCGATACGCGGAAGGCGATGTGATCACAATTGATGGAGAGACCACAAAAATGTATGTAAACGGCGTGCCGGCACTGGGTGACGAGGTGAAGGGAAGCAAACATTTCCATGTTCCACCAGGGGAGAGTAAGATCCAGTTTTATTTCTCGGATTTCTGTGATCCCGCGCCCGATGTCGCTGTGCGAATAAGGGAGGCGTATCTGTAAATGGAAAGAGTGAGAATTGCAGTCCTGGACGCTTACGATAACGTCCTGGCGTTTATGGATAATGGCGCTCCTAAGGCGCTGCATTATTACGAGGACGAGCTGCACGAGTACCTGAAAGGCACGGCCAACACGCTGACCTTTTGCGCCGGCGCAAAGCATGAGGATGCACAGTATTTAGTAGAGGGCAATAAGCTCTCTTTTTTGTACCGCGGAAAAGAATACTATATGAATATCATGAGCGTCCGGCGTGATGAACTGGAAGTGGAAGTGACGGCGTACTCTTTATCATTCGAACTTTTAAATGAAGAAAAAGAGAAATATGCAGCTACAGAAGCGAAGACGTTCGCACAATATCTCGAGATATTTGATGCGGAACATATCATCACACTGGGAAACAATGAGGTATCCGATAAGTCCATCAAGCACGAGTGGGATGGCGCAGACACGATGCTGGCCAGAATATTTTCGTTGGCCGCAGTGTTTGATGCGGAGGTGGAATTTATCCCACAACTAAACGATAACTACTCGCTGAAAGAAATCAGAATGAATGTATACAAGGAGCACACCGATGAGATCCAGGGAATCGGCGTGAACCGGAATGACATTGTATTGCGATACGGTAAAAATGTAACCGGAATCGTCAAAACATCAGATATCACGGGACTGTATACGGCGATCCGGCCATTCGGCAGGGACGGGCTTACGATCACGGATCTGGACAAATCGGAATACGATGCGGATGGGAACCTTGAATACTCTTCGCCGGCCGGAAACAACAATATTCTCGCACCGCAGGCGAGAGATCGGTTTCCGTCAAATTTATGGTCCGCAAATGACAGATACATTGCGAAGATCTACGAATACGATACGGACAATGTGAATGTGCTATATGGCAATGCCCTGTCGGAACTCAAGAAAAACTGCGTTCCTCAGGTTGAGTATGAGGTATCCGGATATTTCGATACTGATATCGGCGATACAGTGCAGATTGAGGATGACGAATACAATCCAGCACTGTACCTGCAAGCGAGAGTCACGGAACAGATCCGTAGCTTTACGGATTTGACGAGAAACAAAACCACATTTGACAATTTCCACGAACTGCAGTCTCAGCTAGATTCAGATCTGGTTGCCAAAATGAATGCCATGATCGAGCAGAATAAGACTTATACCTGTATGATTTCGACCGATAACGGAACGACATTTAAAAATAATACCGGATCTACCATACTAACTGCTTCTGTTCGCGACGGCGTGACAGACGTAACGGATAAATTTACGATCGCGTGGAGCAAAGACGGCGCGGATTTAGCGAACGGAAAGAGCATCACGGTCAATGCTGCAGATGTGGACGGAAAAGCCATGTATCGATTCGAAGCAAAGGATTCAGCTGGGAATGTCAAAGGATTTTATGAAGTCACAATTACGGATGTGAATGACGGAAAAGACGGAGAAAAAGGCGATCCCGGGGAAAATGGAGCTGACGGGAAAGACGGAGTATCGTCCTATACGCACATCAAGTATTCGGACGATGGAGAAACGTTCACAGGAAAAGGGAATCTGGTTTCGAGAAAGAGGAGCGACTGGGTAAAGGGATATTATTCTTCCAGCACCACAATCGATACAGCGAGTCCAGACAGTTTGACTGGAAGTCAGCAGTACAATCGAATCTGCATGAAGGAACTGATTCCAGTCGTTCCTGGCGACACATATCAGATGACTTCCGGGCATCCATTCATCGACATGGGCATAACAAGGTACGGCGAAGACGGAAATGCGGTCGGCGTGACAACGAAAAAAGCAGATCTGACAGACAAAGATTATAAGATGCCGGAAGACACATACTACGTGAGGGTTTTCCTAGTTGGTTCTTCGCCTTACGTAATAAACTACAATTCGTGGAACACCTTGTTTAGCAACAACACTGTATCACCGACGTTCGGCGAACACGAATCAAAATTAGGATCCTATCCGGGTGCATGGATGGGACAGATGGTAAGTGAGGATCCGACGCCGAGCACAGCGTTTGAAGATTACACCTGGAAGAAAATAGAAGGAGAACCGGGCAAGGATGGAGAACCGACTGGAATTGTGGAGTCCGATGACGAACCAACCGACAAGTATGACGGAATGCTCTGGAAGAACACCGGAACAACAGCCGGACTGGTGCAGGGGGCAACATACCGGTGGAATGGTACGGAGTGGGAGATGTATAAGTTCTCGGCCGTAAATATCGAAGCGGAGACGTTTAAAGGA